>NZ_DAISHJ010000061.1:0-24672 GCF_036822615.1 Aggregatilinea sp.
CAGCCAGGGCAAATAGCCGAGCGTGACGGCAGCGGCGACCGGGATCAGGCGCTTGAGCGCGGCGCGGTGATAGATCAGCGCGTGCAGCCCATGCGCGATCAGGATGAAACCGCCCCAGTAGATCGTGTAAATCAGCAGCAGCGCGCTCACGACATACGCCGCGCCCCAACTCGCCGCATAGCGCCGCGTGAAGCGCCAGTACGTCCACGAACTGAGCACGGCCAGCATCAGGTAGAAGTTATAGGGGCGGGCGAACGGCACGAACGCCAGCACGATGTCGCTGGCGGCCAGCAGCAGCGCGGCAGCGGCAGCGGCGCGCAAGCCGAAACAGTCCAGCGCCAGCCGGTAGGTGATCGCCACCGCGAGCAGCATGGTCCATACGCCCAGGATGCGGAAGTTGATCAGGTCCGGGCCGAGCAGCGCCTGCCAGCCGTGCAGCGCGAAAAAATCAAGCGGCGGGAAGCTGTCCTGCTCCACGAACGCCATCACACCGGAGAGATCCGGCTGCTGTGCGGCGTGGATGGTCCAGCCCTCGTCGAGCCAGATCGACAGGTGCGCAAAGCCGGGAATGATCAGCAGCGCGGCAAACAACAGCGCGGCGACGCCGGGCAGCCAGCGGCGGCTGGAAGGTGGTTCAGGGGTGGGCAGCGGGTCCGGCGAAAGACGTGCGGTGCGTGACGTAGTGGGTCGCAAAGCTAAACCGTCCAAGCGATCTCCCCGGTTCCCTGCGAAGTGGCATTCAAACGCGCCGGAGTGTAACAAGGGGCCCTTTTCCACGCCAACTTACAGGCCCGTCATCGCCCGCGCCGCTCACCCATTTCCCCATTCCACTCAGGCGGCGGCGTGGTTGACGCGTCTTTCGCGCGGCAGGCTTGCTATAATTTGATTTGAGAGACGATCATCGCTGAATTCACCCGGCAGAGACGAGCATTTCCCAGAATTCTATCTACAATATAGGGGTGTTCTGACCCGCCGGAAACTCGGATGATTCGGGGCCTCCGATCGCACAACGGAATGAAGGGCTGTGATGGATTTTTGGCGTGATTTTCCGGGACCCAACGCAGGCTATGTATTAGAGCTTTACGAGCGCTACCGGGACGATCCCGCATCGGTGGACGCGCAGACGCGCGCGTTTTTCGAGCACTGGACGCCGCCCGCTGACGGCCATATCGCCATGCCGGTCGAAATCCCCGCCAGGGGACAGGCCGTCGATGTGGACAAGATTATGGGTGTGGTCAATCTGGCGCAGTCCATTCGCGGCTTCGGCTATCTGGCCGCGCAGCTCGATCCGCTCGGCAGCGCCCCGCCCGGCGATCCGGCCCTGGCGCTGGACGCGCACGGCCTCACCGAGCAAGACCTGGAAGATCTGCCCGCTAGTCTGGTGGGCGGCCCGGTCGGGCAGTCGTCGGCCAGCGCCGCCGACGCGATCCGCACGCTGCGCCGGATCTATTCCTCCACCACCGGCTACGACACAGATCACATTACCGTGCCGGAGGAGCGCGCATGGCTGCGCGACGCCGCCGAGCGCGGCACGTACCGCCCGCCGCAGATGCCCATCGACGAGCGCGCCCTGCTCGAACGTCTGACGCAGGTCGAAGGCTTCGAGCAGTTTTTGCACCGCACCTTCCCCGGCAAGCACCGTTTCTCGATCGAGGGATTGGACGTGATGATCCCCATGCTGGACGAAGTCGTGTGCGGCGCGGCGGGCAGCGGCGTGCAGAGCATCCTGATCGGCATGGCCCATCGCGGGCGGTTGAACGTGCTGGCGCACATTCTGCACAAGCCCTACCGGCAGATGCTGGCCGAGTTCAAGGATCCGGTTGCCAACCGCATTTTCCGTGAGGACCTGGGCTGGACCGGCGACGTGAAATATCACAAGGGCGCGTTCCTCAGCGCGGATCAGGCGGAGCCGTGCGACGTGGCGATCACGCTCTCGCCCAATCCCAGCCATTTGGAGCTGGTGAATCCGCTGGTCGAAGGCATGACCCGCGCGGCGGGCAGCTCGGTGGACCAGGGGGGCGCGCCCCGGTTCGATCCGCTGGTGACGCTGCCGGTGCTCATTCACGGCGACGCGGCCTTTCCCGGCCAGGGCGTCGTGGCCGAGACGCTCAACCTCTCCGGCCTGCCCGGTTACTGGACCGGCGGCACGGTGCACATCATCGCCAACAACCAGCTTGGCTACACGGCAGAGCCGGAAGATTCGCGCAGCACGCGTTATGCCAGCACCCTCGCCAAAGGCTTCCGCATCCCGATCGTGCACGTCAATGCCGACGATCCGGTGGCGTGCATCGAGGCGGCGCGGCTGGCGCTGGCGTACCGCGAACGCTTCCAGCACGATTTCGTGATCGACCTGATCGGCTACCGGCGCTATGGGCATAACGAGGGCGACGAACCCGCATTCACGCAGCCGCTGATGTATGCTGCCATCGACAAGCACCCCACGGTGCGCGCGCGGTGGGCACAGACGCTCGTGGAACGCGGCGCGATCGACGCGAGCGAAGCGGACGCGCTGGTCGATCAACGGCGCGAGACGCTTCAGGAAGTGTGGGAGGCGCTCGATCCGGTCGAGGATCTGTCTGAGCCGGAGCCGGAGCCGCCGCCGCGCGGGATGGCCCGCCGGGTGAAAACCAACGTGCCGGTCGAGCTGCTGCAAGAGCTGAACGAAACGCTGCTGACCCTGCCGGACGGGTTCGCCCTGCACCGTAAGCTGGCCCGCGCGCTCGATCGCCGCCGGGAGGCGCTGCAAGATGTTGACGCGGTCGCCGTGGACTGGGCGACCGCCGAAGAACTGGCCCTGGCGACCATTCTGGCGGACGGCGTGGCGATCCGCATGACAGGCGAGGATACGGAGCGCGGCACGTTCAGCCAGCGGCACGCGGTTTTCCACGATGTGGAGACGGGCGCGACGTTCACGCCCTTGCAGGCGCTGCCCCAGGCCAATGCCGCCTTCGAGATTCACGACAGCCCCCTGTCGGAAAACGCGGCGTTGGGCTTCGAATACGGGTACAACATCCAGGCCCCGCACCGGCTGGTGCTGTGGGAAGCGCAGTATGGTGACTTCGTGAACGGCGCGCAGCCGATTATCGACGAATACATCAGCTCGGCGCGGGCCAAGTGGGGCCAAACGCCGTCTTTGGTGCTGCTGCTGCCACATGGCTACGAGGGGGCCGGGCCGGATCATTCGAGCGCGCGGCTGGAGCGCTTCCTGGCGATGGCCGCCGAAAAGAATATGCGCATCGTCAACTGCACCACGGCGGCGCAGTATTTCCACGTGCTGCGGCGGCAGGCCGCCCTGCTGGAAGTCGATCCGCTGCCGCTGATCGTCATGACGCCCAAGAGCTTGCTGCGGCACCCGCTGGTGTCGTCGTCGCTGCGCGCGCTGGCCGAAGGTGGCTGGCAGCCCGTGATCGACGATCCGGGCGCGCAGAATCGCGTCGATGAGGTGCAGCGTTTATTCCTGTGCAGCGGCAAGATTTACGTCGATCTCGTGGCGAGCGACCTGCGCGAACAGCACCCCGAGGCGGCGATTGCCCGCATCGAGCAGTTGTACCCGTTCCCGTCCGAAGACATCAGGCACGTGCTGGACTGTTATCCCAAGCTGGAAGAAGTGGTATGGGTGCAGGAAGAACCGGCCAATATGGGCGCGTGGCCGTTCATCGCGTTCCGGCTGCGCAAGGCCATCGACGGGCGCTGGCCGCTGCGGTATGTGGGCCGCACCGCCAGCTCCAGCCCGGCGGAGGGATCGTCGGCGTGGCACGCGCGCAACCAGGAGACGCTGGTCAAGCAGGCCTACGACCGGGGACCGGACGAGATCGCGCACGACTTTATCATCAGCTAGAGGCAGCGAATAGCGGACAGCGTTTAGCCGTTAGCGATGAGCTAAAGGGCAAACGTAGGGGTAGAGCTTGCTCTACCCGGCTTTGCTGACCACGGGCGATGCAAGGATCGCCCCTACGAAGGGCAGAGCCGCCTATCGCGCCGCTAAAAGCTTACCTTACTGTATAGGGGGCAGTTCATGACTTGCCCCTACCGGGCGGAGCAAGCCCCGCCCCTACGAGGCCCACCGGATATTGTCTGTGCCGAGTCGGGATGAGATTTTTGGCGAACAGTAAATCGCTGGCCGCGACGCTGCGAGCGAAACGAGCAAAGGACTGATCACGCGATGGCGAATGAAATAGTAGTGCCCGATTTAGGCGAGTCGATCGTCGAAGCGACCGTGGCCGACTGGCTGAAGCAGGAAGGCGAGAGCGTCAAGGCGGGCGAGACGGTCGTCATCCTGGAGACGGACAAGGTGGACCTGGACGTGGCCGCGACCAGCGACGGCGTATTGGCGCGCATCGATCGTAAGGCGGGCGAGGACGTGAAAATCGGGGATGTGCTCGGCGTCGTCGAGGCGTCGGACGGGCAGCCCGCGCCGCAAGCGGCTCCGAAAGCCCCAGCGCAGCCTGCTGCCAGTACGCCGTCGGAAGATGGCGGCGCGGAGCACGTGACACCGGTCGCGCGGCGGCTGGCCGAGGAACACGGCATCGATGTGGCGGCAGTGTCCGCCTCCGGTCCGCGTGGGCGCGTGACGAAGGAAGACGTGCAGCGCTACATCGACCAGAGCAAGTCCCCGCGCGCGCCTGAAAAAGCGCCCGCGCCGAAGCCTGCGTCCGCGCCTGCTGCGCCACCTCCACCGGAGCGCATCGCCCGCGAGGAACGAGTGCGTATGACACGCCGCCGCCGCACGATCGCCGAGCGGCTGGTCGAGGCGCAGCGCACCGCTGCGATGCTAACCACCTTCAACGAGATCGACATGAGCGCCGTGATCGATATCCGCACGCGGCGGAAAGAGTCGTTCCAGAAGCAGCACGATATCAAGCTGGGCTTCATGTCGTTTTTCGTCAAGGCCAGCGTCGGCGCGCTGAAGGCGTTCCCGCCGCTCAACGCCGAGATCGACGGCGACGAGATCGTGCTCAAGCACTACTACGACATCGGCGTGGCGATCGGCGCGCCCGAAGGGCTGGTCGTGCCCGTCCTGCGCGACGCGGATCGCATGTCCTTCGCGGGGATCGAGCGCGAGATCGACGCATTTGCGCGCAAGGCCAAAGACGGCGCGCTCTCGCTGGACGATCTGCGCGGCGGCACGTTCACGATCACCAACGGCGGCGTGTTCGGCTCGATGATGAGCACGCCCATTCTCAATCCGCCGCAGGTCGCCATCCTGGGGCTACACAAGATCGAGCAGCGCCCGGTGGTGGTGAACGGCGAGATCGTGATCCGCCCGATGATGTACGTCGCGGTCAGCTACGATCACCGCATCGTGGATGGGCGCGAGGCGGTGCAGTTCCTGGTGCGCATCAAGGAGCTGATCGAGGATCCGGAAACGCTGCTGCTGGAAGGGTAACGCGAACCGCGTATTTATCGGGAGCCGCCGGAAAATCGAAACAGTACGGGTCACCGCGCTGGGTCCTGCATGGCAGGGGCAGGTGGTGACCCTTATAATATTAATTGATCTGACACACAGGATGCGGTACGGGCCGCAAATCAAAACCGTTTAGCCTATGCTCCTCGATTCTTCAGACGCGCTGCCTGCGCCATTGTCCCAGGCGATCGATCGTCTCCAGGCCTCGACTGCTCTAGTCGTGCAAACGGCCATCACCGAGTTTTATGCGATCCATCCCGATCTTCACCTCGCGCACGGGTACGAAGGGGTGCGCCGCTGGCGCGACGACACCCAGCGCCACCTCCAGACCCTGATCGCGGCGCTGCGGGTGGGAACCCCGGCAATGTTCGCGGACTATGCGCGGTCCTATGCGGAGGATATGCGCGCGCGGGGGCAGGATCCGTTTGCGTTTGGGCACCTGTTGGAGCTGATCGGCCAGACGATCCGCGAGCAGTTGGGCGACGAGGTGTGGGTGCCGGTGCACGCGGCGCTGGACGCCGCGCTACGGCAGATCCCGATGGAGGGGAAAGAGTATACGGTGGCGCTGCCTTCGGATAACGACCTGATGCCCGCCTATTTCAATGCGGTACTGAGCGGCAACCGGGTCGCTGCACAGGATCTCGTGTTTGGCGCGCTGGATCGCGGCGCGACCATCCGGCAGTTGTATCTCAACGTGTTCCAGCCCGCACTGTACGACGTGGGCCAGATGTGGGCTTCCGGGCGGCTGTCCGTCGCGCAGGAACATCTGGCGACCGCGATCACGCAGACGATCCTGGCCGGGATCTATGCGCGCGTGCCGATGACCGCCCCCGGCCAGCAGCGGGCAATCGTGGCCTGCCTCGCCGGGAACTATCACGAGATCGGGCCGCGTATGCTGGCCGACTTTTTGCAGATGGCCGGGTACGATACGCGTTTTCTGGGCGCGAACACGCCCACCGACAGCCTGCTGGCGATGATTGATGACGTGAAGCCGGACGTGGTCGGTTTGGCGTCCACGACGCAGGAACAGGTCGATCAGGTGAAGGACGCCATCGAGCGGATTCGCGGCGACTTCCAATCCTACCGGCCCACGATCATGGTCGGCGGGCTGGCGTTCAACGCGGCGGATAACCTGTGGCGGCGCGTGGGCGGCGACGTCTGGGGCATGGACGCCGGGCAGGCCATCGATCATCTTGTCGGCAGCGCGGACTGGTAGCGCCTTATGGCTTCGACGCCTCATCCCCTGCTCAACTGGTACATGTCCGTGGCGGCGTTCGTCGAGGACGGCGCCGCGGTCGTGGTCGGACTGTTCGATCTGCCCACGGGCCGCCTGCTCTACAGCAACGGCGGGCTGCGCTTTTTGCTCGGCATGCGCGACGGCGAAGATCCGCCGCTCGATCACTTCGTGGTGCCCACCTTCGAGCATCTGCGCGCGTCACAGGCGGACGGGGGCCGGATTTATGAGGGTTGGCTGACGTTCGGCGGTCAGGGTGTGCCGCACCGCTCGGTGCATGGGCTCGTCGAGCGGCGCGGAGATCAGATCCTGGTGCTGGCCGAGCACGACGTGGCGGAGATGGAACGCATCAACCGCGAGATCACCGCGCTCAACGGCGAGATCACCAACCTTCAGCGCGAGCTGTCCCTGCGCAAAACCGCGCTGGAGAGAACGCTTGATGAGCTGCGCGAAACACAGATGATGCTCATCCACGCCTCGAAGATGAACGCACTCGGTCAGGTCGTGGCGGGGGTGGCGCACGAGATCAATAACCCCGTGTCGTTTATCAACAGCAACCTGTACAGTCTGCACAGCGCCACCGCCGATATCCGGCAGGCGTACGAAGCGCTGGAAGCGCTGGTCGGCACGGAAGGCACGGACGCGCAGCGCGAACGCGCCGGGCAGATCCGCGAACAGGCGGATCTGGACTTCCTGTTCTCCGATCTGGACGATCTGCTGGACGCGTCGATTCAGGGCCTCGCCCGCGTGAAGCGCATCGTGGAGGATCTGCGCGCGTTTTCCCGCCTGGACGAAGCCGAGTTCAAAGAAGTCGATCTGGCCGAAAACATCCAGAGCACGCTGGCGATCGCCCAGCCGGAGCTGCGCAACCGCATCACCGTCGAGCTGGATCTGGGTGCGCTGCCGCGTATAAAGTGTTATCCTGCGGAATTGAATCAGGTGTTCATGAACCTGATCGTCAACGCGGCCCAGGCCATCGAAGGGACCGGCACGCTGCGCATCAGAGGCTGGGACGAAGGCCGCCAGATCGGGCTTCAGTTTTCGGACACAGGCCACGGCATGACGCCCGACGTGATGGAAAAACTGTTCATCCCATTCTTCACGACCAAACCGGTCGGTTCCGGCACAGGGCTGGGACTGGCGCTGGCCTATAAAATTATCGTGGATCACCACCACGGCACGATCACTGCCGACTCGACGCCCGGCCAGGGCAGTACATTTACAATTACCATCCCGAAGGATTTGAGCCATGACTGAGATGCCCGACCTACCGCGCGGCAATCTGCTCATCATCGACGACGAGGAAGAAATCCTCAAGGCGCTGAACCGCCAGTTTCGCCGCGAGTACACCGTGTATCTGGCGCACAGCGCGGACGAGGGCTACCGCCTGATGACCGAGACGCCCATCGACGTCATCATTTCCGACCAGCGTATGCCGGGCATGACCGGCGCGGAATTCTTCAAGAAGGTCAAAAGCGAGTTTCCCGACGCGATCCGCCTGCTGCTGACCGGCTATGCCGACATCGAGGCGGTGATCGCGGCCATCAACGACGGCAACGTGTTCCGCTACATCGCCAAGCCGTGGGACCCGGTGGAGCTTGAAACGACCGTCGCGCAGGCGTTCGAGCGCTATGACCTCATCGTGCAAAACCGGGCGCTGCTCAAGGAACTGCAGGAAGCCAATGCCAGCCTGGAACAGCGTGTGGCGGCGCGCACGGCGGAACTGGCCGACGCCAACGAGCGGTTGGTGCAGCTCAACGAACTGAAGAACGAGTTCATGGGCATCGCCGCGCACGACATGCGCACGCCCCTGACGGTGATCAAGGGCATCGCCACGATGTTGATGGCGCGCCAGAATATCCCGGCGGACATGCGCACCGAGTACATGCAGATGATCCTCGATTCCGTGCAGGATATGCTGAACCTGCTGAACGACCTGCTGAGCATCTCCGAGATCGAATCGGGCAAGCTCACGCTGCGCCCGCAGGAAGTGGACCTGGAGACGTATATCAACCGGATCGCGCAGCTCAACCGTCCGCTGGCGGAAAACAAGGAGATCCAGATCGTCACCGAATTCGCGCCCGGCCTGCCGCACCTGCGCTTCGATCCCGAGCGCGTCCAGCAGGTGTTCAATAACCTGCTCAGTAACGCGTTCAAGTTTTCGAACCCCGGCACGACCGTGACCATCCGTGCCGTGTCCAGTGACGACAACGTCGAATTTTCGGTGATCGACCAGGGCCAGGGTATCGCGGCGAGCGAAGTCGGCCAGATCTTCGAGGCGTTCCAGCGCACCAGCACGCGAGCCACCGCCGGGGAATCGAGCACGGGGCTGGGGCTGGCGATCTGCAAGCGCATCGTGGAGCTGGCGGGCGGTCAGCTTGCCGTCGAAAGCGAGCAGGGCAAAGGCAGCCGCTTTTACTTCACACTGCCCCGCGTCGCGGAACCGGTCGGGGAGGCCGCGCCCGGCGAATAGGGCACAGCCTCCGGGCCCGGGCCGGGATTCATCTCCCTCTCATCTGGCCCTTGCTGTCTCCAAATGCCTTCCAAAACGCCCGCCGGGACTGTCCGGCGGGCGTTTTTTCGCCTGAACCGGGTACGCGGTCCCGGCGAAATACCCCTCAGGCGCTCCAATGACGGGCCTTCGACGCGGCTTGCGCTGCTCATCAAGCCTTAAACCGGCGTGCAGCTCCATCTAAACCCGCTCCCCTATAGTCTGAATGGATGAAAGGGGAGGACGTTCTATGTCAGAGCGTGAAATTGTCGTTGAGAGCATTGTCAAAAAGTATCCTGAAGTCACCGCCGTCGATCACGTGTCGTTCAAGGTCAAGGCGGGCGAGATCTTCGGCTTCCTGGGACCCAACGGCGCGGGCAAAAGCACACTGGTGTCGATCCTGACCACGCTGCGCCTGCCGTCTGCGGGGCGGGCTAGCGTGGGCGGCTACGACGTGGTGACGCAGGCGAACGAGGTGCGGCGCATCGCGGGTGTGGCGCTGCAGGAAATTGGCCTCGATCCGCTGATGCGGTCGATGGAACTGCTCACCATTCAGGGCCAATTGTTCGGCGCGAGCCGGAACGACGCCCGGCGGCGCGCGGAGGAACTGCTGGATCTGGTGCGGCTGCGCGATGCGGCGGACCGGCGTGTGGGCAAGTACAGCGGCGGGATGCGCCGCCGCCTCGATCTGGCGCTGGCGCTGGTGCATAACCCGCAGGTGTTGTTTCTGGACGAGCCGACGACCGGCCTAGATCCGGCCAGCCGCCGCGACGTATGGACCGAGGTGCGCCGCCTGAACCGCGATCTGGGCATGACGATTTTTCTCACGACACAGTACCTGGAAGAAGCGGACGAGCTGGCCGACCGGATCGCCATCATCGACCAGGGTAAGCTGGTCGCGGAGGGCACGCCCGGCGATCTCAAGGCGCGCGTCGGCGGCGAATCGATCAATCTGGTCTTTGCCGATGGCAGCGCCGCAGAAAAGGCCGCGCAGCGCCTGGACGACATGGCGGAACGCATCCAGCGCGACCGCGAGATGGTGCGGCTGTATATGCCGGGGGCGGCGGGCGCGGTGGCGTCCGTGGTGCGCCGCCTGGAAGACACGCAGCTTGAGCCACTGACGCTGACGCTTTCTCAACCCACACTCGATGATGTTTTTCTACAGGTGACCGGGCAGCGCTTCGCCAAAGAGCAGCCAGCCCGATCCGCCGTGTGACCTTGCCGGAAAGGGGGATTCCCACCTATGGAAGCCGTTCATTCATCACAGATCATGACGCACAGCCGGAAGCCGGAAGGCAGGCTGGCGCTGCCGCACCAGATCACGATACTCACGTGGCGCAATCTGGTGACGATTGCGCGCACGCCGGAAGCGCTGCTGCCGCCGATCGCCATCAGCATCTTTTTCCTGGTGATCTACAAGTCCACGCTGGGCAAAGCGGCGGGCTTTCTGCCGGAGCTGAGCGGCGGCAGCTATATCGGATTCATTCTGCCGCTGTCGATCGTCAGCGCGTCGCTGGCCGGGGCCGGGGTCGCCGCGCAGAACCTCGTGCGCGACGTGTCCAACGGCTATTTCGACAAGCTGCTGCTGACGCCCGTCAGCCGTACCGCGCTGCTGCTGGCACCCATTCTGGCGGGCGCAGTGATCCTGGGCGTGCAAGCGGCGATCGTGATCGCGGTCGGGTTTTTGTTGGGCCTCGACCCGGCGACGGGACTTCCGGGTGTGCTGGCCGTGCTGGCGCTGGCAGTGCTGCTGGGGACCGGATTCGCGGGCTTTACCGTCTCGGCGGCTCTGGGCAGCGGCAGCGCCGCCGCAACGCAGGGCGCGAGCTTCGTCTTTTTCCCGCTGACGTTTCTCACCGCCAGCTTCGTGCCGCTCGATTTGCTCGACGGCTGGCTGAAGACGGCGGCGCGTCTGAACCCGATCACCTACGTGCTGGAAGCCATGCGCGCGCTGCTGAATGACGGCTGGGATATGTCCGCGCTGGCGCAGGGGATCGCCGCGACGCTGATCCTGGCCGTGGCGATGTATGCGCTGGCGTTCTACGCGCTGCGCGTCCGCACGCGCCGGGCGTGAGGTAAACAGCGTTGTAGGGCTGGTTGTGTGCGGCCCTGCGGCGGTTTCGCGTTACAGGTAGTGGGCAGGGTGCACAAAGGACCGCGTATTGTCAGAATGAAGGTGGTATGCGGCCCGGCATATCCGGCGGCGCTTTGTGGAATCCACCCAAACTTTGACCAATATCCGCCCGATGACTTGACACGCCCCGCTGTTCTGCGATAGAGTGAACAGCAATCAATCGCAAGTTTGAACCTGTTTGAAACCATTCGACAGAGACCGAACACAAACCATGAACCTGCGCAGCCTGGTCGTCCTCCTTATTAGCATTAGCCTCGTCCTTATTGGCGGGGTTTTCGCGGTTGGGAGGGCCTGAGCGCAGGCCGGTCAAGGTGACTTAGGAGCCTCCCAACACTCGGGAGGCTCTTTTCATTTAAGGGCAAAAACGATCATGACATTCGGAGCACTGTTACCGACCCTGTCCCTACTTAACGTCATCGTTATTGGCCTCCTTCTCGCTCTTGGGAAGGAGGAGCAACGGGTTGGAACGGTGCTAGCCCCGGCGCTGAGCAGAGTTGATGAGCGGCGTCAGGGGTAAAGGGAAACACAGAGGCCGCTCCAACCCGTAGGAGCGGCCTTTTTGTTGAGCGGTTATTCGGCAGGTATTCAGCCAGCAGGTGCAGAAGACTTCTAAGGACAGGCAGCATTATGCGTTCAGACCGGATCAAAAAAGGCTTTGAGAGAGCGCCTCACCGCAGTCTGCTCAAGGCGACCGGCGTCACCGACGCCGACATGCGCAAGCCGTTTATCGCCATTGTGAACTCGTACGTGGACATCATCCCCGGCCACGTGCACCTGCAGGAGTTTGGGCGGGTGGTTAAGGAAGCCGTCCGCGAGGCGGGCGGCGTGCCGTTCGAGTTCAACACCATCGGCGTGGACGACGGCATTGCGATGGGGCATATCGGCATGAACTTCTCGCTGCCCAGCCGTGAGCTGATCGCAGACAGCGTGGAGACGATGATCGAGGCGCACGCCTTCGACGGCATGATCTGCATCCCCAACTGCGACAAGATCGTGCCCGGTATGCTGATGGGCGCGATGCGCGTAGACATCCCCACCATCTTCGTCAGCGGCGGCCCGATGGCCGCAGGCAAGACGCCCGATGGCCGCGCGATCGACCTGATCAGCGTGTTCGAGGGCGTGGGCGCCTACAGCGCAGGCAAGATCGACGAGAACGAGCTGAAGATGCTGGAAGACTTCGGCTGTCCCTCGTGCGGCTCCTGCTCAGGCATGTTCACCGCGAACTCGATGAACTGTCTGATGGAGGCTCTGGGGCTGGCGCTGCCCTACAACGGAAGCGCGCTGGCCCAAACCCCCGAACGCATCGCTCTGGCACAAGAAGCGGCGCGCCGGATCATGGTTCTGATTGACGAGAACGTGACGGCGCGCCGCATCGTTACAGCGGAAGCCATCGACGACGCGTTCGCGCTCGACATGGCGATGGGCGGCAGCACCAACACCGTGCTGCACACCCTGGCGCTGGCCTACGAGGCGGGGGTCGAGTATCCGCTGGAGCGCATCAACGCGGTGGCGGCGAAGGTTCCGCACATCTGCAAGGTCAGCCCGGCGTCGCACTGGCACATGGAAGACGTGCACCGCGCGGGCGGCGTCCCGGCTATTCTCCACGAAGTTGCCACCCACTCCGACGTGCTCCACCTCGACCGCCCCACGGTTACCGGCAAGACCCTGGGCGAAAACATCGCCACCGCTGAAGTGACCGACTACGAAGTTATCCGCCACGCGGAAGATCCCTACAGCGCGCGCGGCGGGCTGGCGGTCTTGTTCGGCAGTCTGGCTCCCGAAGGCGCGGTGATCAAGATCGGCGCGATCTCCGACAACATGCGCCACCACTGCGGCCCGGCGCACGTTTACGAGAGCGAAGAAGACGCTTCGCGCGGGATTTTGAACGGCGAAGTTCAGGCGGGCGAAGTGGTCGTCATCCGCTACGAGGGTCCGCAGGGCGGTCCCGGTATGCAGGAAATGCTCGGCCCGACGGCGCAGATCCAGGGGCGCGGCCTGGGCGACAGCGTCGCGCTGGTGACGGACGGGCGCTTCTCCGGCGGCAGCCGGGGTGTCTCGATTGGGCACGTCAGCCCCGAAGCAGCGGCCCGCGGCCCGCTGGCGGCGGTGCAGGACGGCGACATGATCGACATCGACCTGGACGCGCGGCGTCTCGATTTGCTGGTCGATCCTGAAGAAGTTAAGCGGCGTCTGGCAGCGCTGCCTCCCTTTGATACCGATATCCCGAGCCGGTGGCTGCGCCGTTATGCGCGACTGGTCAGCAGCGCCAGCACCGGGGCCGTGTTCCTGGATTGAGCGGTACCGTTACATCACAGCCTGCACACACAATGCCTGCCATCGAGCGAGGAGGAGAAGTAAAGTGAAACTTACCGGTGCTGAAATTATCATGGAATGCCTCATGCGTGAGGGCGTGGAGACCATCTACGGCTATCCCGGCGGCGCGATTCTGCCGTTCTACGACGCGCTGTCCAAGTACCCCCAGATCCATCACGTCCTGACGCGGCACGAGCAGGGCGCGGCGCACATGGCCGACGGGTTTGCCCGTGCGACCGGCAAAGTCGGTGTGGCGATCGGCACGTCCGGCCCCGGCGCGACGAACCTCGTCACCGGCATCGCCACGGCGATGATGGACTCCTCGCCCATCGTGTGCATCACGGGGCAGGTCGCCAGCAGCGTCATCGGTACGGACGCCTTCCAGGAAGTGGACGTGACCGGCGTCACTCTGCCCATCACCAAACACAGTTATCTTGTCTACGATGTGGAAGAGTTGGCTTATATCATCCGCGAGGCGTTCCACATCGCGCGGACGGGGCGTCCCGGCCCCGTGCTGATCGATGTACCCAAAGACGTGCAGAACGCCGTTACGGAGTTTGAATATCCCGAAGGCGAGATCTACCTGCCCGGTTACAAGCCGCCGCAGAAAGCCAACGCGGATGAAATTCAGGCTGCGATGGACCTGATCCAGCAGGCCCAGCACCCCGTGATTCTGGCGGGGCACGGCGTGCTGATGTCCGGCGCGACGGCGGAAGTGATCGAGTTTGCCGAGCGCACCCAGACGCCTATCGCGCTGACGCTGCTGGGCAAGGGCGGCGTGCCCGAAAGCCACCCGCTCTCGTTGGGCATGATGGGTATGCACGGCACGGGCTACGCGAATCTGGCGATCCAGGATGCCGACCTGCTGCTGGCGTTCGGGATGCGCTTCGATGACCGCGTGACGGGCAACCTGAAGACGTACGCCCCCAACGCGAAGAAGATCCACATCGACATCGACGCGTCCGAAATTCACAAGAACGTACACGCCGACGTGCCTATCGTGGGCGACCTGAAGACGGTCCTTAACCAGCTGCTGCCCGCGCTGCCCGCCATCGAGCACCGCGAATGGCTGGCGCAGATCCGCGACTGGATGGAAGACGCCGACGAGCGCGATATCGTGCACCAGCACGTGACCAACAAGCTGCTGGCGGCGCACGTCATCCGTGATATGTGGGTGGCGACGCAGGGCAATGCCATCGTCGTGACCGACGTGGGCCAGCACCAGATGTGGGAAGCGCAGTACTACCTGCACGAGCGCCCGCACACCCTGATCACGTCCGGCGGCCTGGGCACGATGGGCTTCGGCCTGCCCGCTGCCATCGGCGCGTCGATGGGCCTGAAGACCAACGACGTCTGGCTGATCGCCGGGGATGGCGGCTTCCAGATGACCATGAGCGAGCTGGCGACCGCCGTGCAGGAGCATGTGCCGGTCAAGATCGCCATCATCAACAACGGCTACCTGGGCATGGTGCGCCAGTGGCAGGAATTCTTCTACGAGGAACGTTACAACGCCACGCCCATGATCACGCCGGACTTCGTCAAGCTGGCCGATGCGTACGGCATCCCGGCGAAGCGCGTTACCCAGCGCGAAGACGTGATCCCCGCGATGCAGTGGGCGGAAACGATTGAAGGCGGCCCGGTTCTGCTGGAATTTGTGGTCGAGAAGCACGACATTGTTTACCCGATGGTTCCGGCTGGCGCTGACCTGCACAACATGATCCGCCGCCCGGTGCCTTCCCCCGAAGGGCTGTAGAGGTGCATCATGGCGAGTGGAAACATGAATGACAAGCAAACCCTGGTGGCGCTGGTGGAAAACCGTCCCGGCGTCCTGAACCGGGTGGCGAGCCTGTTCCGTCGGCGCAATTTCAACATCGACAGCCTCACCGTCGGGCGCACGGAAAACTCCGAAATTTCCCGTATGACGATCGTGGTCGATCACGACGCAGAGCAGGTCGGCAACCAGCTTTCGAAGCTGGTGAACGTCATCGAAGTGCAGGAAGTGACCGACGTGCCGAACGTCAGCCGCGACCTCGCGCTGATCAAGGTGGCGGTCGAGGGCAGCCAGGCGCGCGGCGAGATCGTGCAGTTGTGCGACATCTTCCGCGCCCACATCGTGGACGCCGGGCCGAACGCCGTGATCGTGGAGATCACCGGCGACGAGCAGAAGATCAGCAGCATGGTCGAACTGCTGCGCCCGATCGGGATCAAAGAAATGGTCCGCACGGGTGTCGTTACGATGGCGCGCGGCGAGCACGTCCTGGCCCCGGACGAATTCCAGATGCGATCTGTCAAACGTACCAACGGCCATCGCGCGAGTGTAGTGTAAGCTTAACGACACACACGTCGAACGGGGCAATTCACGGATTGCCCCTACGGAGTGAGGCCAGCCTCGCTCCCTCAGAAACGCTTTTTCGCGGGAACGACGGCATACGCCGCCCTTGAAGTCACACTGGAGATTTTCTGTGGCAAAGCTTTATTACGATCAGGACGCAGATCCGAAGTATCTCGAAGGCAAGACGGTCGCCATCATCGGTTACGGCAGCCAGGGCCACGCCCACGCGCTGAACCTGCACGACAGCGGCGTGAGCGTCGTCGTCGGGCTGTACGAAGGCAGCAAGTCGTGGGCCGCCGCCGAGGAAGCCGGGCTGAAGGTCATGTCCGTGGACGATGCTGCCGAAGCCGCCGACGTCATGATGATTTTGGTCCCCGACACGATGCAGGCGAAGGTTTACCACGAGAATATCGAGCCGCACCTGAAGCCCGGCGACACGCTGATGTTCGCGCATGGCTTCAACATCCGCTACGGCCAGATCCAGCCGCCCGCGTCGGTGGACGTGAGCATGGTCGCGCCGAAGGCCCCCGGTCACCGCGTCCGCGAGGTCTACCAGGAAGGCGGCGGTACGCCTGCCCTGGTCGCCGTGGAGCAGGATGCCTCCGGGCACGCGCTCGATCAGGCGCTGTCGTATGCACGCGCACTGGGTGCGACCCGCGCGGGCGTCATCCAGACGAGCTTCACCGAAGAAACCGAAACGGACCTGTTCGGCGAGCAGGCCGTGCTGTGCGGCGGCGTGACCGGGCTGATCAAGGCCGGGTTCGAGACGCTGGTCAAGGCGGGCTACCAGCCGGAGATCGCGTACTTCGAAGTGCTGCACGAGATGAAGCTGATCGTGGACCTGATCTATCAGGGCGGCATGAACTACATGTGGTATTCCGTCTCCGACACCGCCGAACAGGGCGGCTATCTGGGCGGCGACCGCCTGATCAACGAAGACGTCAAGGGCGAGATGCGCAGGATGCTGGATGAGATCCAGGACGGGTCGTTCGCCAAGCGCTGGATCGCGGAAAACGAAGCCGGGCGCGGCAATTTCATCGGGCGTCGCAAGCAGGAACAGACCCTGATGATCGAAAAAGTGGGCGAGGAACTGCGCGATATGATGCCGTTCCTGCACGCCAAGCGCGCGCCCAATCTGAACGAGTAAACGTGAATGTTCCGTAGGGGCAATTCATGAATTGCCCCTACGCATTCGACGACGACGGGACAGACGATCCGAGTTCTACGGAAGGGAGGTGATCGAATGTCCGAGGATGGCCTTAGCGGCCTGCTGGAAGATGACCTTACCGATTTGACGCACACAGCACGACCTGACCTGACGGCACAATACGAGAGGACACAATCAGCATGGACGAGCCTGGGGTTGATCCCAAAAACGTTGTACGGATTTTCGACACCACCCTGCGCGACGGCGAGCAGTCGCCCGGCGCGAGCCTGACCAGCGCGGAAAAGATCGACATCGCCCGGCAGCTGGCACGGCTGGGCGTGGACGTCATCGAGGCCGGTTTCCCCGCCGCATCGCCCGACGACCTGGAAGGCGTACGCCGCATCGCGCAGGAGGTCGGCACGGCGGACGGGCCGATCATCTGCGGGCTGGCGCGCGCCAACAAGAACGACATCGACAAGGCCTGGGAAGCGATCCAGGATGCCGCAAAGCCCCGCATCCACACCTTTATCGCCACGTCTGACATTCACCTGGAACACAAACTGCGCATGACGCGCGAGCAGGTCGTGGAACGCACGCGCGAGATGGTCGCCTATGCGCGCTCGCTGTGCGAGGACGTGGAATTCTCGCCGGAAGACGCGGGCCGCTCCGATCCCGGCTATCTGGTCGAAGTGCTGACTGTCGCCATCGAAGCGGGTGCGACGACGTTGAACATCCCCGACACGGTCGGCTACCTGTCGCCGGGTGAATACGGCGCGCTGATCGACCAGCTCATTTCGGAGACGCCCGGCAGCGACCGCGTGATCTGGTCCGTGCACTGCCACGACGACCTGGGCATGGCGACGGCAAACACGCTGGCGGGTCTGTCGGCGGGCGCGCGTCAGGCTGAAGTGACGATCAACGGCATCGGTGAGCGCGCGGGCAATACGTCGCTGGAAGAAGTCGTGATGGCGATCCACACGCGCCCCACGAATTACCACCTGACCACGAACATCGACACCACGCAGTTGGCCCGCACCAGCCGCATGGTGAGCAACTTCACGGGCATCATGGTCCAGCCCAACAAAGCCATTGTGGGCGCGAATGCCTTCAGCCACGAGGCGGGCATTCACCAGGACGGTATGCTGAAGCATCACATGACGTACGAGATCATGACGCCGGAGACGGTCGGTCTGTCGCAGAGCAATCTGGTGCTGGGCAAACACAGCGGACGCCACGCGTTCCGCGTGCGCCTGCAAGATCTGGGCGTCGAGCTGGGCGAGGAAGAACTGAAACAGGCCTTCGAGCGCTTCAAGGATCTGGCGGATAAGAAGAAGCTGGTCACCGACGCGGACATCGAGGCGCTGATCGCGGACGAGTTCTACGGCCCTGAGGAAGTCTTCAGCCTGACCGGGATTCAGGTCGCGTGCGGCCAGCCCGGCATGCCCACCGCGACGATCAAGCTGCGCGGCCCCGACGGTGAGGATCACCTTGCCGCCGCGATCGGGACCGGCCCGGTGGACGCGGCCTATCAGGCTATCGACCAGATCATCAACACGCCCGCGACGCTCGTCGAGTACCGCGTCAACGCCATCACCGAAGGCATCGACGCGCTGGGCGAAGTGACCGTTCGCATCCGTCGCAACGACGATGACAGCCCGCGCACGTTTGGCGGCCACGGGGCGGACACGGACATCATCGTCGCCAGCGCCAAGGCATACCTGTCGGCGTTGAACAAGCTGCTGGCCTATACCGGCTACCAGGATCGCAAGCCCGAAGGCGAAGCCTCGACCGTGCGCGTCAACGCGGCGGTTCCGGCCAACTAGGACACGAGGAGCGACGACGATGGCCTCTAACGACTCACCTAACGGCAGACCGCGCGCCGCCGCGCCGGAACCTTCCGGGTTGTTCGACGCTTTCCCGGAGCCGCGCGGCTGGGCACAGAATTGGGACGGCTCCGCGCTGGGACTGCCCGAGCGCACCCCGCCGCCCGCCGCGATCAAGGTTCGTTTCATCCGGCGCGGATAAGACACAACATCGCCAATTGGCGTAGGGGCGTATTGCAATACGCCCCTACGAAAGCCATTTCTGACGGGGCAGGCGTACAGCCGCTCCCAAGACTCTGCCGGAGATTTCGTAGGGGCAATTCATGAGTTGCCCTTACCGCCAACGCAATATCAATCAGGTTTTATCCGGCAGATACCATACCGCTCAACGCTAGCAGCATATCGCTAACCGCTTATTGGAGAGGCACATGGGAAAAACACTGGCCGAGAAGATCATCGCTGCACACGCGGAAGACGCCGCCGAGGTTTCGGCGGGCGATCTCGTCACGGTCCACACCGACGTGGTGATGGCGAACGACGTGACGGCGGCCATCGCTATCGAATCGTTCAACGCGATGGGCGTGGGCGAAGTGTATAACAAGGACCGCATCATGCTGGTCCCCAGCCACTTTGCGCCCAACAAAGACATCAAGAGCGCGGAACAAACCCGTACACTGACGATGTTTTCCCAGGACCAGGCTCTGAGCAACCGCTTCCAGGTGGGGCGCGCGGGCATCGAGCACGTCGTGCTGCCGGAGCGCGGTCTCGTTCTGCCCGGCGATCTGGTCGTCGGCGGCGACAGCCACACCTGCACCTACGGCGCGGTCGGTGCATTTTCGACTGGCATGGGGTCCACCGACATCGCGTTTGCGATGGCGACCGGTAAGACGTGGCTGAAGGTGCCGGAGACGATGAAGTTCGTCTACACTGGCACGCCCAAGCAGTGGGTGTACGGTAAGGACCTGATCCTGCGCACGATCGGTGAAATCAGCGTGGACGGCGCACTGTACCGCTCGATGGAGTTCACCGGCCCGGCAATCAACGCGCTGCCGATGTCGGAGCGCCTGACCATGACCAACATGGTGATCGAGGCGGGCGGCAAGTGCGGCTTTATGCCGTTCGACGATGTGACCCGCGAATACGTCGAGGCACGCGCGACCCGGCCCTACACACCGTACTTCGCCGACGACGACGCGACGTACTATTCCGTGCACGAGTTCGACGTGTCGGACATGGAGCCGCAGATCGCGTGCCCCTACTCCCCCGACAACGTGCACCCGATCAGCCAGGTCAAGCCGGAAAAGGCCGATCAGGTCTTCATCGGAAGCTGCACCAACGGGCGCTACGAAGACCTCGCCATCGTCGCGGACATCCTGCAGAAGACCGGGCGCGAGTTCAACCCCGACGTGCGCGTGATGATCATCCCCGGCTCGCAGGCCGTGTATCTCGCGGCGCTGCGCGCGGGCTGGATCGAGCTGTTCACGATGGCAGGCGCGGCGGTCAGCGTCAGCACCTGCGGCCCGTGCCTGGGCGGGCACATGGGCGTGCTGGCGAGCGAAGAAGTCTGCATCAGCACCAGCAACCGTAACTTCCGGGGCCGCATGGGCCACCGTGACGCGCGCGTCTTCCTGGCGAACCCCGCCATCGCTACCGCCAGCGCCATCATGGGCCGTCTGGCGCATCCTGACGAACTGTAGAGGCGACAATGGACTTCAACTTCGACGGCACGGTTTGGAAGTACGGCGACAACGTCGATACGGACGTGATTATCCCGGCGCGCTACCTGAACACCACCGACCCGGTGACGCTGGCGGCGCACTGCATGGAAGACATCGACCAACTGTTCGCGCAGGAGGTCAGCGCGGGCGACATCATCGTCGGTGGGCGCAACTTCGGCTGCGGCTCCAGCCGCGAGCACGCGCCGATCAGCATCAAGGGCGCGGGCGTCTCGTGCATCATCGCGGAATCGTTCGCGCGGATCTTTTTCCGCAACGCGATCAATATCGGCCTGCCGATCCTGGAAAGCCCCGAAGCCGCGCGTGAAGCGCAGAAGGGCGACCACCTGAGCGTGGACCTGATCGCGGGCAAGATCACCAACCACCGCAACGGCAAGACCTATCAGGCCAGCCCCTACAACGGCATGGTGCTGCAAATCATCGAAGCGGGCGGCTTAGTCCCCTACACGCGCAACGTGCTGGGCATCAACATTACCAACTAGCGGAGCGGGCCGCGCGCCTGCTCCGCAAGGGGCAGGTGCGCACCGCACGTGTGTGTTCACCTGCCCCTTACGTGGAGATCGCACCTCCCTGTAGGGGCAATTCATGAATTGCCCCTACTACGACAAACACAAATACGGTCTTTATCACAGCATGAGGAGGCAGATTATGAGCACGGTAGAAGTCTACGACACGACGCTCCGCGATGGCACGCAGGGCGAAAACATCTCCCTTTCCGTTGAAGATAAGCTGAAGATCACCCAACTGCTGGATGACTTCGGCGTGTCGTACATCGAGGGCGGCTGGCCCGGCTCCAACCCCAAAGATGCGGCCTATTTCCAGCGCGCGAAAGACCTGAACCTGACGCACGCCAAGATCACGGCGTTCGGCATGACCTGCCGCGTGGGCGGCTCGCCCCACGACGACGCGAACATCCTCGCGCTGCTCGAAGCGGAAACGCCCGTCTGCACGGTGGTCGGCAAAACGTCGCTGCTGCACGTCACCGAAGTGATCCGCGCCACGCCCGAAGAAAATTTACGCATCATCCGCGAAAGCCTCGCGTTTCTGGCAGCCAACGGACGCGAAGTGATCTACGACGCGGAGCACTTCTTCGACGGCTACAAGCTCAGCGCGGAGTACGCGTTCCAGACGCTGCAAGCGGCGCTCGACGGCGGCGCGACGATGCTGGTGCTGTGCGAAACCAACGGCGGCTCGATGCCGTGGGAAGTCGAGGAGATCACGCGCATGGTGGCGAAGGCGTTCCCCGGCGCGCGGTTGGGCATCCACACCCACAACGACGGCGAGCTGGCGGTTGCCAATACGCTGGCGGGCGTGCGGGGCGGCGCGGTGCAGGTGCAGGGCACGATCAACGGCTACGGCGAGCGCACCGGCAACGCCAACCTGTGTTCGATCATCCCCAACCTTGAGCTTAAAATGGGTTACCAATGCCTGCCCGAAGGGAATCTCGCCGGGCTGACGCGCCTGTCGCGCGCGGTGTCGGAGATCGCCAACATGGCGCCTAACTTCGGCGCAGCTTATGTGGGCCGGAGCGCCTTCGCGCACAAGGGCGGGATGCACGTCGCCGCCATCCGCCGCAACGTGGACAGCTACCAGCACATCGATCCGACCCTGGTCGGCAACGAACTGCGCGTGCTGGTGTCTGACCTGAGCGGGCGCGGCAACATGCTCAGCAAGGCCGAGGAATACGGCCTGGACCTGTCGTCGAAGGACGCGCAAGAAGTTGTGCAGCAGATTAAAGAACTGGAAAGCCGGGGCTTCGTGTTCGAGGGCGCGGAAGCGTCGATCACCATGCTGATGCGCCGCCGCCAGCCGGATTACGTGCCGCCGTTCGAGCTGTTGGACTTCATGGTCGTGGTCGAAAACCGGCGCGGGCGCGGTCTGTTTGCCGAGGCGACGGTGAAGATCCGCGTCGCGGGCCAGGAGATCCACACCGTGTCCGAGGGCAACGGCCCCGTGGACGCGCTCGACCGCGCGCTGCGTAAGGCGCTGGTCCCGGTCTTCCCGCAGTTGGGCGAGTTCCAGTTGGCCGACTATAAGGTGCGTATTCTCGACGGGCAGAACGGGACCGCCGCCACGACGCGCGTGCTGATCGATACACAGAACGGTCACCAGCGCTGGAGCACGGTCGGCGCGAGCGCGAACATCATCGAGGCGAGCTGGCAGGCGCTGGCCGACAGCGTTGAGTACGGGCTGGTCGTCGTCGAGCCGGAACCGGTGAGTTTGTAGCGCGCGGCGCGATTGACCTCACCCCCGGCCCCTCTCCAATCAAGTTGGAGAGGGGTGCAAAGCAGGTTGATCCTGTAGGGGCGGGTTCCTAGCCCGCCCTGCATTTGGCTCTGTTTCGTACCATCAGGAGTTTTCCGCCATGCAGGCAAAGATCGTAACCCTTCCCGGTGACGGCATCGGCCCCGACGTCGTCGCTGAGGCGATTCGTGTGCTCAACCGCGTCGCCGAGCGCTATGGGCACAACTTCACGTTCGACGAGCAGATGATGGGCGGCTGCGCCATCGACGCGGTGGGCAATCCGCTGCCCGACGAGACGCTGGCCGCCGCCGAACAGGCCGACGCCGTGCTGCTGGGCGCGGTCGGCGGGCCGAAGTGGTCCGACCCCACCGCCCCGGTCCGCCCGGAGCAGGGTCTGCTCAAGCTGCGCAAGCACTTCGACCTGTTCGCCAACCTGCGCCCGGTCAAGGTGTATCCCGAACTGGCGCAGCACGCGCCGCTGCGCCCCGATCTGCTCGAAGGCGTGGATCTGCTGTTCGTGCGCGAGCTGACCAGCGGCGCGTATTTCGGCGAGCGGCACGAGCAGGGCGACGGCAGCAATGCCTGGGACACCATGTTCTATACGGTGGACGAGGTGGATCGCGTGGCGCGCGTGGCGTTCGAGGCGGCGCGCAAGCGCAGCGGGCGGTTGGCCTCGATCGATAAGGCTAACGTGCTGGCTTCGATGCGGCTGTGGCGGCGGACCGTTAACGATGTGGCGCGCGATTATCCCGACGTGCAGGTTGAGCACGTCCTGGTCGATGCGTGCGCGATGTACCTGATGCGCAATCCCGCCCAGTTCGACGTGCTGCTGGCCGAGAATATGTTTGGCGACATCCTCAGCGATGAAGCCTCGGTGCTGGCCGGATCGCTGGGCATGCTGCCGTCCGCGTCGCTGGGCAGCGGCACGTTCGGCGTCTACGAGCCGATCCACGGCTCCGCGCCGGACATCGCGGGCAAGGGCATCGCCAACCCGATCGCCACGATCATGAGCGCGGCGATGCTGCTGCGCTACAGCCTGAACCTGGAAGCGGAAGCGAACGCGGTCGAGGCGGCGGTCGAGGCGGCCATCGCCAGCGGCGCGCGTACGGCAGACATCGTGGAAAAGGGCGGATCGCCGGTCAGCACGTCCGCGTTCACGGATCTGGTGCTGGACGGGCTGAAATAAAAACTATACGGGATCAAAACAGCAAGGGCGTCCACAAGATGCCCTTGCTAGAATGACTGCAGCAACTTCATCCACTAAACGTCTTAACTATGCTTTTTACATCTTCTCGAGAATCCACTCTCATAAATTTCATAGTATTTGCTTTAACAAATCTGTTGAGCTTCCTTAAGTTGATATGACACAAGATAAAGACTTTCCATTTTGCATACCTCGCTAGGTTTTTCTCTCTTCTTTTTAGAAATATATCAAATCGCTTAAAAAGGGCTTGGTAAACCATCAGAAGGCCTACGAAGTAGAGATAAGGAATAAGCAACAGTGTTAATGAAGGCTGTAGAATGAAGGATCTGATATTTTCAAGAGTTGCAAGACTTTTATAATCGGTTACTACCTTATGGAAGGCATAAAATAGTAAGAACATGCCAAAAGCCGAGGAAATAAAACTTATAAACTTCTTGATGGGAACGTATTCTGCCTTTGTCTCCGAAATGGCTTGCATTCCGCCAATAAAAACAAAGATTGGTACGAGAAAAAATTCGACGAGGAAATTAAAAGTATAGAAATTAACGACAAATTCAAGTATCAAAAGAAGTTTTAGATTATCGAGAATGATCGATTTGACATAATGTTC
>NZ_DAISHJ010000061.1:24682-27554 GCF_036822615.1 Aggregatilinea sp.
TTTATTAATATTAAATAACAAAACAAAGGCCGTCCCTAATATCCAGAAGGCGGTATCCTTAGTTAATGACGATTTCCATAATCCAAATTGTTTTAACAGCAAGATTTCTAGAGTAGCATACGTTAACATTCCCGCTACTGAAATAAGGATGTATTTATTGAAGAATGCTTTTATCACCCGCATAGATGATTTTCTAGTATCTTGTCGTAACGACATTCCCCCCAGAAAAATCCCAATCCATATAATGAGCGCAAGTTCTCTTGAATTAAAAGATCGCAGAAAATCCACAGGGATCTGGCTCCGTAACTATAATAGATGACATAGTATTTTAACACTTTGAAAAATAAATGTTGAGGCGTATCGAATAGCAAAGAACTTAGAGAATATAACTTTCTGAATTTGTGGAACCCTCCCGCCTCTGCCGGTGTACTGTTGTCAAACGAGGCCCGTTTCCACCCCGATCCGGAAGGGAGTCCGCTTGGAGGCCGACCTGATCCGCCGCGCGGCGCAGGGCGACGCAGAAGCATTTGAGGCGCTGGTGCGCCAGCACGAGCAGATCGTTTTCCGGCTGGCGTACCTGATCGTGGGCGACGCCGACGACGCGCAGGACATCGCGCAGGAGACGTTCATCCGCGCCTACCACGCCCTGCCGCACTTCGACACGGAACGCCCGCTGCGGCCCTGGCTGCTGCAAATTACGCGCAATCTGGCCCGCAACCGCCGCCGCGCGCTCGGACGGTACGCCGCCGCGTTGACGCGCGCGTTCCGATCCGCGCCGCAGACCACACACAGCGCCGAGGCCGAGCACGCCCAACGCGGCGAGGTGCAGGCGCTGTGGGATGCCATCCGCACGTTGGACGCCCGCGACCAGGAGATCATTTATTTGCGTTACATGCTGGAACTGCCGGTTGCAGAGACGGCGGATATATTGAACGTGGAGCCGGGCACGGTGAAGTCGCGGCTCAGCCGGGCGCTGACGCGGCTGCGCGGCGTGGTCGAAGCGGACTTCCCGCTGCTGGCCGAAGGACGGCGACCATGAGCGAGCGATTCCCGGTTCAGACGCCGGACGAGAACGAAGCGTGGGAAATGCGCGTGCAGACGGTGAGCCGCCAGTTCGATTATCCGCCGACGCCGGACGTGGCCGCCGGGGTGCGGGCTCGACTCGGACGGCGGGAGCGCGCGCCGCTGCGCAGCGGGTGGATCCGGGCGGCGCTGGCGATCGTGCTGATCGCGCTGGTGGCCGTGCTGGCGATCCCCGATCTGCGCGCGAAGGCGTTCGAGATTTTGCAGCTTGGCGCGCTGCGCGTCGAGCACGAAGGCCCGACGATCACGCCCCAGCCGGAGGGCACGCCCGCCTTCGATCCCGCGCTGGAAACTACGCTCGACGACGCGCGGTCACAGGTCGATTACCCGGTGCTGCTGCCCGCTTACCCGCCGGATCTGGGTGTGCCGGATCACGTGTATTTCTACGGCGACCTGTATCACCCGACGGTGATCCTCACCTGGGAGGGCTTCAACACGCCGGGCAAACCGCCGCTCAGCCTGTCGCTGTATCCCTCGGACAGCCTGATCGTCAAGTATGCCGCCGCGCCCACCGCCCGCCCGGTGATTCGCGGTGCGGAGGCGTTCTGGTTCGTGCAGCCGCACGTCTTCGAGCAGCCCTCACCCGGCGCGGACCCGGTGCAGCGACTGATCGAGGTCAACGTGCTGGTGTGGCAGGTGGATCGAGTCACGTACCGGCTGGAGACGGAATGGCCGCTGGAGGAGGCGGTGCGGCTGGCGGAATCGGTGGAGTGAGCGGGAACCCCCAGGCGCGCGGCGGTGTATTGGGATCGAACGTACACCGAGCGCAAGGAGGTTCCAATGCTGACACGACGCAGGTTGATCCTGGCCGGACTGGTGATGGTCGCGCTGCTGGCCGTCACGACCGCCGCATACGCCAAGATGCTGGTTTTTGTCGAGCCGCTGGACGGCGACTGGGGCGACCTCGACGATCCGTTCGAAGTGACGACCTGGCTGGCCTACGCGGGCTACTTCGGGCGGCTGGATGCGGGCGATGTGGATGTGCTGGCTTTTTCCGTTGACAGACCGGTGAGGATGCCGGTGGCGCTGTACACGGCGGCGTGCGGCGATCTGTTCGAGGCGGCTTACCCGGCGCTGGCGCTGATCGGCCCCGGGCTGAACGAGCCGGATGCAGAAACGCGGGCTGCACTGCCATTCGAACTGCCGAAAGGGACAGGCGCGATCGTCGTGTGGCCGGAACCGGGCCGCGTGCCGGTGAATCTCGATGCCCTGGCGGGCCTGCCATTTGCGCTGCCGGAGAGCACGTCTGCCGCCCCGCAGCCGGACGCAATCGAGGCGGAGCCGGATCGCCGCCCGGTATCGAGCGAGGCGCTGCTCGGCCAGCCGTACTATACGGACGCGCTGGACACCACCCTCAATACGCCGGGCGCAGGCGACTATTGGCTGGCGGTGTGGGAGCCGGAGGGGGCCGAAGCCGCCTATACCCTGTCCGTCACGATCGAGCATCCCTCGCCGGAGATGTTTGGCATGGTGGACGACCTGGAAGAAGCGTTCCGGCTGGTGGACAGCGGCGAATGGATCGGGCGGAACTGTTCCGGCCCGGCGCACAGCGCGAAGTGATCGCGGTGCGGAACAGGTGCGCCCCGCGAGTGACTATAGTTTTTGCGACGCCAACCACGCCTCGGCGCGGCGCATCTGGCCGTCGTAATCGCCCGCGCCGCCCGGCGCTTTGCGACGCGCCGCCGCCGCGCGGAAGTCGAACACGGCGCTGACGTCTTCGGTGAACTGCTCCGAGATCTCGCGCAGCGCGTCCAGCGGCACGCCCGAAAGCGGCACGCCGCGCTCCTCG
>NZ_DAISHJ010000062.1:0-19826 GCF_036822615.1 Aggregatilinea sp.
GCCAAACGATTATGCTCAAAAGTGTCGTTCTCCCAGAACTTGATTGGAGAGGGGCTGGGGGTGAGGTCTGCCTTTGCTTCTGCTGGCCGCGTTTCGCGCTGCCTAATCGCCCGCCTCGGCCTGCGCGTGCTCGTGGTCGCAGCCCGCATGGGCGTGCTCCGCGCGCTCAGCCAGATCCTCGCTCAGCAGCAGATCCATACGCGTCACATTGCGCCGTACCACGCGCTGAAAGCCCCAGATCAGCGCCGCGACCGGCCAGATCTTCACCCCCAACGGCAGCCCGCAGTCGGGGCACGGCATCAGCCCCACGCCCAGCACACCGATCCACGTCATCAGCCGGTGATTGGCTTTCATCCGCCACGAATTCAGCATATCCAGTCTCCCTATACTGCCCTGTCGAGGTGCGCGCGGACCGTTTCTCGGGCAGCCTGCCCAAACAAAATCCGCGCCGGATTAGGTAATTGTGACAATTGTCACAACATACCACGCGCTTCTGAACTACCCGCTGTTCCGGTAACCGCGTATTCTATTGTGTGTGTGACAGCAGCTGGTGTGATTAGTCCCGGCTGGTGTGCCAGCCAGCGGGGCGTGTTTCTCTTCTGCCTCCTTAAACCAACTTATACTTTGTGAAAATACCGCGTCTAGCTGGGGAGTCTGGGCGCGGTATTTGATTCTCGGCACAGCCCCATATCACACTTACCACCTTTTGTGACAGCTTGCTGATATCTTGGTGCACACTGTCACGCTTCAAACAACGCTGGTTGTTGTATCCTAAGAATGTAACGAGCGCACTACTTAAATTTAGCCTTTATAAAAGAATTTACTCCATTTTGCGCAGCGTTGCGCCAATGTTTTCCTCCTTGTGCTTCAGCGCACGACAGTTCCTCGTCGTGCGCTGAAAATTTTAAACACCAGCAGCCGTTTCCAGCCGCGCCAGCGCCCAGATCGCCAGCCGGTCCAGCGCCGCGCCGAATTCCGGCAGGCCGCTGTTGCCCGCCGCCACGCACGCATTGCGCACCAGCCGCTCCCGCTTGATCCGCGCGATGGGCGATCCGGCGAACCGCGCCCGGAAGCCCTCGTCGTCCAGCGCCAGCAGATCCGCCAGCGGCGGCGCGGCGCGATCCGCGTCCACCGGCCAGAATGCCGCCTCCGCGCTCGGCTGCACGAACCGCGTGAACGGGCATACCTGCTGGCACACGTCGCACCCGTAGACCCAGTTGCCCATCAGCGGGCGCAGATCCGGCGGGATGCTGTCTTTCAGCTCGATCGTCAAATAGCTGATGCAGCGCCGCGCATCGAGCACGTACGGTTCCGGCAGCGCCCCGGTCGGGCACGCGGCCAGGCAGCGGCGGCACGTCCCGCACATCGTCTCGCGCCCCGGCGCATCGTAGCGATCGAATTCCAGCGCCGTCACGATCTCGCCCAGGAACATGAACGGCCCGCGTCGGGGATGGATCAGCATCGTATTTTTGCCCACGAAGCCCAGCCCGGCCTGCTGCGCGTGGCTGCGTTCCAGCACCGCCCCCGTATCGACGTACACGCGGCTCTGCGCGTCCCCGCCCGACTGCTCGCGCAGCCATGCCGCCAGCCCTTCCAGGCGCGGCGTGAGGATCGTGTGATAGTCCGCGCCCCATGCGTAATTCGAGATCCGCCCGCGCCGCGGATCGGACAGCACGGCGTCCGGCACGGCGTTCGTGCCGTAATCCACCGCCGCGATCACCAGCGCGCGCACGCCTGGCACGATCACGTTCAGGTCGCGCCGCCGGATCACCCGGTCCTCGCGCGCCATGAACCCCATCGCGCCGTGCATCCCGGCAGCGATCCAGCGTTCGTAGGCCTGCAGCGTGGGGGATGGCGCCGCCGGGATCACGCCCACCTGCGTAAAACCGAGCGCGGCAGCCTGTTGTTGTAAGAGGTCGTAGGAGAATCGCATTGTTTTCGGGTTTTCTTTTACCGACAAACAGGTTATACACATTTACCAGCGGCAGTTCAATACCCGCCGCCGGTCCGGGCGAAGACGCGCCGCCCGGCCACACACCAACGCAGGAGACAAGCCGATGCGACAGGTTGTGATCACCAAAGCGGGATCGCCCGACGTGCTGCGTGTGGTCGATGTTCCCCTCCCCGAGCCTGGCCCCGGCAGCGTGCGCATCAAAACAGAATCGATCGGCGTCAACTTTGCCGATCTCGTCGGGCGGCTGGGCCTCTATCCCGACGCGCCCAAACCGCCCTACGTGCCCGGCTACGAAGTCGCGGGCAGGATCGATGCGGTCGGGAGCGGCGTGGATGCGTCGCGCCTGGGTGAGCCGGTGATCGCGCTCACGCGCTTCAACGGCTACGCCGACGCGGTCTGCGTGCCGGAAGCCCAGGCCATCCCCCGCCCCGCGAAGATGTCCGTCGAGCAGGCGGGCGGCTTCCTGGTCAGCTACCTGACCGCCTACGCGTCGCTGGTCGTCATGGCCGGGATCAAGCCGCACGATCGGGTGCTGATTCACGCGGCGGCGGGCGGCGTGGGGCTGGCCGCCATCGACCTGTGCAAAGTCTACGGCGCGACGATCTACGGCACGGCCTCGCCCGCCAAGCACGACTTTTTACGCGCGCGCGGCGTGCAGTTCCCCATCGATTACCGCAGTAAGGATTTTGAAACCGAGGTCAAACGCCTGACGGACGGGCGCGGCGTGCAGATCGCGCTGGATGCCATCGGCGGCAAGTCGTGGACCAAGAGCTACCGGTCGCTCTCCTCCACCGGACGCCTCGTGATCAACGGCGTCACGTCGCTCACGCCCCGCTCCCGCCGCTCGCCGCGCGCGCTGCTGCGCATGGCCTTCACGACGCCGTGGCTGCGGTTCAACCCGATCGCGCTGGCGAACGATAATAAGGGAGTCGTGGGGGTGAATCTGGGCCGCCTGTGGGACGAAACGGCCATGCTGCGCGAGTGGGTGACGCAGCTTTTCGCGTGGTACGACACGGGCCGCATCGACATTCACATCGACCGGACCTTTCCGCTGGCGGACGCGGCGGCGGCCCACCGCTACCTGCACGAGCGGCGCAACACCGGCAAAGTGGTACTCGTGCCCTAGACTGCGAGCAGCGACGTGACTGCGTCGCGGAACACGTGGATATCGACGGGCTTCTGAAGGAAGAGATCCGCTTCGAGCTGCGAGGCGATTATCTCGCCGTTGGGGTGCGCAGACACGACCAGCACGCGCATGTCCTTGAGCTGCTTCGTGCTGCGAATCCAGCCCAGCACGGCATCGCCGGACGCGAAGGGCATCATCAAGTCGAGGATCACAAGATCCGGTTTCTCTTCGCGCAGGCGGTACAGAGCGTCAAGTCCGTCCGGCGAACCTTGTACCGCATGACCCATTCGCTCTAACACCATGCCCAGCAGATGTTGAAGCTCCAGGTCATCCTCGACAATTAATATACTTGCCATAGAGTAACCGCCATCTTATGTACCCACCGCCCTTTGCTTATTCTATGCACCCCCGTCACACACTGCAAGCAAGTTTTTGTCCATATTTTCCAAATTTTGTACGAATAATGTGCAAATCACTGCAACTTCCATACATCCCGCCGACTGCGTGCTGCGGCCCCGGTCGAGTCCACAAAAAAAGGAGGCGCGTGCGCCTCCTTTTAATTCTGTTTCCCGATCGCTAATTCACGGCCTGGCGTTCTACCCCACGTCTGCCACCAGCGCCTCGAACCGCTTCGCCGCCGGATCGTGCAGGATGGTATACAGCCGCCGCGCCTCGTCGTACCGGTAATGCGCGAGCCGCTCGTCGCCCCGGCGATCCGCGATGTCGCCCAGCACGGCCAGCGCGTCGGCCAGCCCCTTGCGATAGCTCATGCGCCGCGACATCGATTCGGCGGCATCGGCCAGCGCAGCCGCCTCATCGAGCGCCCCGCGCTGCACGTCCAGCGCCGCCAACCGGGCCTGCGCGCGGACCTGCGTTTCCTGGTCGCGGGTCGCCGTGCTCTTGTCGATCGCGCTGCGATACAGCGCGTCGGCCTCGTCCAGCCGCTCCAGCGCGACCATCGTCTCGCCCATGTCCGCCTGGAACAGCGCCAGCCAGCGGTCGTCGCCCAGCGCGGTCGCCGCCGCGATCGCCTGCTGGTGCAGGTTGCGCGCCGTTTCGTAGTCCTTCAGCAAAAAGTACGTGCGGCCCAGGTTATTCGACTGCACCGCGATCATCAGCTTGTCATCGAGCTGGCGGCTGAACTTGAGCGCCGCTTCCAGCTTGCCCAACGCCGCCTGGGGCCGCCCGGTCAGGTTATAGAACCAGCCGAAGTTGCCCAACCGCAGGCTCTCCGCGTGCGGATCGCCCGTGTCGCGCGCGATCTGGATCGATTCCTCGTAAAACGCCTGCGCCGTATCGATGTCGCCCAGGTCGGTGTAAAGCGTCGCTGCGTTGGAAAGCACCAATCCGCGTGTCGGCGGGTGGTTGATCTGGTTCAGCAGCCGCAGCGCCTTTTCGTAATCGTCCAGCGCCGTCTTGAAGTCGCCGTTCGCCTTGCGCATCCGCGCGATGTCGCACAGAAGCTGCGCGCGCTGCGGATAGGCGTCGTCGGGCAGGCGGTCGAGCGCCTGCTGCCAATATTCCAGCGCCTTGCTCAGATCGCCTATGTCGGCGGTCAGGTTGCCCAACAGATGCAACGCTTCCGCCGTGCGCGCCTCGTTTTCGCTGCTGCGCGCCAGATCGAGCGCCTGCCGCGCGGCGTCCAGCGCGGCCTGCGGCTGCCGCGAGCGCAAATACAGGTTGCCCAGCGTCAGCAGGATTTGCAGGTGGCCGTCCGCGTCGCTCAGGGAGCCATTTTTGTAGTACTCCAGGGCCTCGTCCAGCAAACGCTGCGCCCGCGCATATTCGCCCGTGGCATACGCCGCCAGCCCCAGCCGGATCAGCGCCGTCGCCGCCTGCGACGCGTTGCCGCCGCTGCGTGCCTGCGCCAGCGCCCGCGTCGCGTATTCCTCGGCCTGCGCCGTGTTGCCGGTCATCTGGTACGCGAGGCTCAGGTCCAACGCGCTGTTCATGAAGAATTCCTGCGGCTGGTTGCCCTGCCGCAGCGCAAGATTTTCCGCCGCCTGGTAATGCTCCACGGCCTGCGAATAATTGCGGCTCTCCATTTCAAGCTGGGCCAGCATACGCAGCCAGCGCAAAAGCTGTTGTTCTTCACCCGCCCGCTGCGCCAGATAGACCGCCTGCTGAAGCAGCTTGTACCCGCTCGCGCGGTCCCCTGCGACCAGCGTCGCTTCGGCCAGCTTGCCGACCATACGCGCCGCCAGCGCGGGCTGCTGCCCCGCCTGCGTGAGCACAACCGCCTCTTTGAGCAGGTGCTGCGCGTAGCTGGGGTTATCCTGGCTCAGATAGTCGTTCGCCAGATTTTCCAGCATCAGCGCGATCACCTCGCTGTTGCCCGTCTCGCGCGCGGCGTCGAGCGCCTGCTGGTGATACGTCTGCGCGGTGCCCCATTCGCCCTTCTGCGCGTAGAGCGATCCCATGTTGTTCAGGCTGCGCGCCAGCGATCGCGCGTCGTGCAGGTCGTGCGCCAGCGCCAGCGCCTGATCGAAGATCGGGCGCGCCTCGCTGTAATTCTCCTGCGCGACGTAGGTCGCCCCGATGCCGTTCAAGAACCGCTCCTCGTTCACACGGTCCTTCGTCGCCCGCGACAGCGACAGCCCTCGCTGGTACGTCTCCAGCGCGGTGTCGTAATAGTGCTGTTCGAGTGCGGTAGCGGCGGTTTCCAACAGGGCAGCCATCTCCTGCTGGACAGGTGCAGCCGGAGATGGCTGCGTTTCGCCGGTTTTTGGCCCACGTAAGCGGTTCAGGAAGTTCTGCATACCACGTCCTTTACGGATCGACCGGACATTCATTACCGTTTATAGTCGCCAGATCCCCCCGGACTGACTTCGCACAGCGGATCAGCAAACTGATCCTGTGATTGGTGAACCCTCACCCCCGGCCTCTCTCCAATCGGCATGGAGAGGGGAACGGGATTTTGTCGGGGCGGGTTTGTACCCCGCCCTGCGCGTGCCTCATGTTTTTGACGTTGCCCTTGACTGACAACTACTCACTAACGACTACCAACTGCTTTCCCTACACCAACTGCATCATCAGCGGGACCAGCATCTCGCGCGCGCTCATTCCGGCATGGCGGCTCAGCGATCCCGGCGAGGCCTTGGTCGAGACGATCGTGCCCTCGCGCGCGATGAGCGTCACGTCACCCAGGCGCGCCGCCGCCTCAGGATAGCACGGGTCGGGGCCGAACAGCCCCGCGCGGATGGCGTCGCTCGTGTCCAGCGCGACGACGCTGTCCGCGAAATGCTCCCGCACGTAGGCCATCGCCGCGTCGCGCATTCCGTCGCGCAAATACAGGTGCGTCAGGCGGCTGTCACCGCCCAGCCCGCACCGCAGCATATCGAGCAGCACGGGGTGCGCGGTCAGATCGATCACGTTCTTCACTGCCGAATGCCCGTGATCCGCCACCAGCATCATCAGCGTATGCCCGTCCGAGATGCCATCCGCCAGCAGCACGTCGCGCAGATCCGCGAGCTGCCGCCGGATCTCCGTCACCGACTGCTCCGTGACCGTGCCGTACAGGTGCGACGAGCCGTCCACCCCGCTCCAATACACGTTGATGAAGCAGCGCTTGCCGCGCGTCTCGCGCAGCAGGTCGCGCAGCGTCACCCACAGGTCTGTATACCCGTAATGTTTGACCGCGCCCGTGATGCCCCGGTGCATCAGCTTCGACAGCCCGGAGCCGAACAGATCTTTTTGCAGCAGCGCGTAGCTCTCGATGTGCCGCGCGGCCAGTTCTTCGCCCAGCGTGGACACCGGGATAAACGTCGAAAAATCCAGGCCCCACTCTTCGAGCACGTCCGAGCGGTGACGCCCGTTCATCGGTGAGTAATGCAGCATATCCGCCAGCACGCTGAACTCGCGCAGGAACAGCCGCGTCCCGGTCATGCCGTTGCCGATTGGCCCCGATCCGGTCCAGATGCAGGGCAGCGCGGCGGCGGTCGTGCTCGGTGTGATCGAGGTGATCGGCGTCAATGTGCCGTTGCCGGTCAGGTCGGCCACGATCTGCGCCGCTTCGGGATCGGACGCGACGATCTCTTGCAGCAAGCGCCAGCCCATGCCGTCGCTGATGAACAGCACGACACGCTTGGCCTGCCCCCACAAGGGTTCCCACAGGCGGCCATCCAGCGGCGAGCTTCCCAGCCGCGCCGTGGACGGTTTGCCGTCCAGCAGCCGGATGGCAGTATGCGCCAGATTCCGAATCGACAGCCCTTCATAATACGGAAAGACGATCTCGTCTGCCCATGGGGACTCGATAGGCAGCAGGCGGTGGTTCATAATTTGCGTTTCAAACGCAGCGGCCAATGGGTGTTCCAATGAAAAACTCCTCTGGATACGGGCTCCTTGCGGAGAATGGCTGATTATACCGCATCCCGCAAGGGCGCAAGTGAGTGCCCCGTAAGAGGATCGGCTATGCCCGTCCTCATACGCAAAAAGAGCGGGGTATTGTGCCCGCTCTTTCCATAGCGCATCAAATCGGGACCGGCCCTGTCACGCTCCGGCCCCAGCAGTCACCGTTTGCCTGTGCGTTTCGCGCCCGGCCAGCCGCTCATTTCAGCGGCCAATGGCTCCTTACGGATAAATCCCGCGCGTAAAGGTCGCGTCGCCCACCCGCTTGATGGCGGTGATTTGCGCCGCCGTGCGCAGATCGACGTCGAAGCGATCGCGCGTGCGCACCACGTCGTCGTAGGCGCGGATCAGCACGCGGCGAAGCTGCCGGTTGACTTCTTCCACGTCCCAGAAGAACGACTGCAAGCCCTGCACCCACTCGAAGTACGAGACGGTCACGCCACCCGCGTTCGCCAGGATGTCCGGGATCACCTCGACGCCCTTCGCCGCCAGAATATCATCGGCTTCGGGGGTCGTCGGGCCGTTCGCGCCTTCGACGATCAGGAACGCTTTCACGTCCGCCGCGTTTTCGAGCGTGATCTGATTTTCCATCGCGCACGGCATCAGCACGTCGCAGTCCAGCGCCAGCAGTTCCATGTTGCTGATGTGCTCCGCGTGCTCGTATCCGGCAAGCTGGTGGAAGCGGCTGGTGGCGGTGTAGGCCATCAGGTCGTCCACGTCCAGACCGTCGGGGTTATAGTAGCCGCCCGTCACGTCGCTGACCGCGATCACCTGGTAGCCCAGGTCGTGCGCGTGCTTGGCCGCGTACATACCTACGTTGCCGAAGCCCTGAATCGCCACGCGGATTTCCTCCGGGCGGTTGCGCCCGCTGCGCCGCAGCGATTCGTCCATGCAGATCACCACGCCGCGCCCCGTTGCCTCGGTGCGGCCCTGGCTGCCGCCGACGTTCAGCGGCTTACCCGTGACGATCGCCGGAACCGAATACCCTACCGTCATGCTGTAGGTGTCCATGATCCAGGCCATCGTCTGCGAATTGGTTCCCATATCTGGCGCAGGAATGTCGCCGTGAGGGCTGATGAACAGGCTGATTTCGGTCGCGTAGCGGCGGGTCAGGCGTTCCAGCTCCGACTGGCTCATCTCCAGCGGGTTGACGATCACGCCACCCTTCGCCCCGCCGTATGGCAGGTTCACCAGCGCACATTTCCAAGTCATCCACATCGCCAGCGCGCGCACCTCGTCCAGATCGACCTGGGGCGCATAGCGAATGCCGCCTTTCGACGGCCCCAACACCGTGTTATGGTGCACACGGTAGCCTGTGAAGATATTGATATCACCATTGTCCATGCGGACCGGGAAGTTGACCGTCAGTTCGCGTTTGGGGTAGCGCAAAAAATTCTTGATTCCGGCGGGCAAGTCCAAATAGGCAACTGCACGATCATATTGTTGGAGGGCAATCGTGTAGGCGTTGATGTGCTCGGTTGCTTGTGCCTGTACTGCCATAACTTTTAGCGTCTCCTTTTTACCCATCTGACAATGTCTAAAATCAACACGAAAGCAAAAAGTCAATGTTGGTTTAAAAAACCTTTAACTCAATTATACGACGGACTCCATTCGCAGCGATAATGGCCCTTTGCAGCAAACTACATGAATAAATGCACATTGTGAATTAATGCACATTCCCGGTTATCCCTCGCCCAGCGGTTCGCTAACAGGCGGGCGTACGTTGAACTGAACGGTCTGGTCTTCTTTGCCGTCCACGTACACCACGGCGGTCCAGTCACCCGGCGTCCACTGCAACCCGCCGTGCGACTCGAAGTCCAGCCCCAGCACCAACTGCCCCGCCGCTCGCCCGGCCTCGATCGGATCGGTGCTGTAGCTCACCCCGGTCGGATCGATAAACGTGGCGGAGACGGGCGCGGAGCCGCTGTGTGTCTTCATCGTGATCACGAGATTGAGATCGTCGTTAGCCGCGAAAGAGGCGGTTTCCGTCAGGTCGATCGGCCTCACGCCGTCGCCCGAGGCGGGCTGTACGCCCTGCGTGCCGGAGCCGCACGCCGCCAGCAGCAGCCCCACTACCACCGCTAATCCTGCCCACATTCGACGGTCCATTGCGTTTCGCTCCTTCGCGCGCACGGCCCATTTACCCGGCCATGCTGATCGGCCCTGATACCATCAGTACACGCCGATCGACGCGGTTCATCACATACTATTGTCGTGCATATGGAACAGGCGTGCCCAACGCGCAGGCGGCGTCCAACATCCGCGAAGGACAGCATTCGCACAACCACGTAAGTTGTACGCAGCCATCGCCGGTTTTGGTCTCTAGCGGGAACACGAGTTTTCTGCGCACGGGGAAATGCGCGCGCGCTGTCGCGGGGGCGGGATTGTGCGGGCCAGCAAACTCATCCGGTCAGCGCGGGGGGCTGCAAACCTGCCCGCCACGAAAAAAGGGGGTGAGCAAGCTCTACCCCCTGCAGTTACCGGAATAGTCTATTGGGCGTCGGAAGAAACCTATGTTTCGCCTCAGGGCATGACCAGAATCTGCTGGTCGCGCCGCTGCGCCAGGGACTGGTACAACAGGTCATGCTCCGTGATCATGTGATCCACGCTGAAGTGGGCACGCACGTGCTGCTGGCCGCGCTCCGCGAGCCGCTGCCGGAAGGCGCTGTCCTGGATGAGCGTGGTCAGGCTCATCACCAGCGACTGGACGTCTCCCGCCGGGACCAGCAGGCCCGTTTCGCCGTCGGTGATCACTTCCGGCGTGCCCCCGCTGATCGCCGCCACCGACGGTTTGCGCGCGGCCATCGCTTCGAGCAGCGCCAGCGGCAGCCCCTCGATGCCCGACGGCAGCACGAACAGGTCCGAGGCCGCCAGAAGCTGCGGGATGTCGGTCCTGAAGCCGGTAAATACCGTGCGCCCGGCGATGCCCAGGTCCTGCGCCATGCGTTTGAGTTCGGCCTCCAGCGGCCCGTCCCCGGCGATCATCAACCGCACGTGGTGATACTGCGACATCACCTGCTGCGCGGCAGGCAGCAGGGTCCGCAGGCCCTTCCCGCCCACCAGCCGCCCCGTGAACGTCATCACCAGCTCGTCCGGCGCAAAGCCGAGGCTGTCGCGCAGCGGCTTACGTGCGTCGGGCCGGTAAAACCGCTCGATCTCGATCCCGTTGTGGATGGTCGAGACGCGATTGGGATGGATGTGCAGGTGGTTGATCGCCTGCTGGCGGATCAGCTCCGTCACGGTGACGATGTGCGTGGGCAGGTACATCGTGGGCCAATATACGGCATTCCGCAGCAGCCAGTTCGGCTGCTGGCGGGTATAACTGGGATTGTGCTTGGTCGAGATAATGATCGGGCAGTGCGCGAGCCGTGCCGCAATCCCGCCCAGTACGTCGGGGCGCAGCACGTGCGTATGCACGATTTGAATGTGATGGTCATGGATATAGCGTGACAGCGGCTTGACCAGCCCGATACCTAGACGATCGCGCATTCCCAGCCGGACCACGTGCGCGCCTGACTCCTCAAAGGCGCTTTCCAGCGGCCCCCCGGACGCCTTCAGGCCCAACACGTGAAACTCGAAGCGTGTCGAGTCGAGCTTATGAATGAGCGACAGCAGCAGGTTGTTTACCGACGCATCGGCAAACTCGTTTACAAGGTATAGGATTGGTGTCGTGGTCGTCACAGAAGTTATCTCCCCGGCGGCTGCCCCCGGCATGGTGTCCCACCCTCGACGGCAGCAAGATATAGTGCGGACGATAGCGCTGCGGGTTCTAGGTACTGCTCCAATGGACCGGGCGTTTCAATCGGGGGATCGGGGCGGTGTCTACCACACACCAAAACCACCTGAAAGCCCAACGCCACCGGTGAACAGCAAGGCTTGGAAACAGGGCGACGCGATCAGCAATCAGCGCGAGCGATATAGTTTTTAATAGTCGGTCGGAAATATCAGCCGGACGGCTGTAGAAAGGGAAATGCGGTACTACCGCGGCCCGCGCTTGCACGCGCTGCCGCCCGAACTTGCAGGATACTGCCCTGGATCGTGTTAAACTGCCGCACGATGTTTACCTTTTTCATTGTAGTATCAAATTATAATAGATCAACAAAGATTTTGCGTACAATTTTACGACGAAAATAAAAAAAACCTGGATTTACCCAGGGCTGAGGGAAGGCGAACAACAGGTTGTAAGGTGTTGTTACGGATCTGGCAGCGGCTAGATGTTAGGGTAGATGTTGATGCCAACCGCCGTCGCCACCGCGACGATCAGCGGCGCGAGGATCAGCGCGGGCAAAAAGTTGGCGATGCGCGGCTTTTTGATGTCCAGCAGCACCAGCCCCAGCCCGATCAGGATCAGCCCGCCCGTCGCGGTCATCTCGTCGAGCATGGGCGTCGTCATGAACACGCCCGCCACGCTGCCGATCAACGCCAGCCCGCCCTGAATGCCCAGCACCGCCAGCACGCTGAACAGCACGCCGATCCCCAGGCTGGCCGCGAACGCCATCGACGAGAAGCCGTCGAGCACGCTTTTGATCGCCAACTGCTGAAACCCGACATCCAGCCCCATGCCGTCCTGCATCGAGCCGAGGAAGGTCAGCGGGCCGACGCAAAACACGAGGCTCGCCGTCACGAATCCCTGAATGAACCGTGCGCGGCGGTCGCCTGCCGCGTCCGCTTCGCCCCCCTGCGCGCCATTCGATCCGCGCCGGGCGGAAAAACGCGCTTCCAACCAGCCCGCCAGCCGCTCCAACTGCATGTCGAGCCGCAGCAGTTCCCCGATGATCACGCCGATCACGAGGCTCAGCAGTGGGATGATCGCGTTGCCGGTCTTCAGCCCGTTGGAAAAGCCAATGTACAGCGTCATCAGCCCCAGCCCGGTGATCACCGATTCCTGAATGCGTGCCGGTAACCGGTTCCCGATCAGCAGGCCGATCGTGCTGCCGATCAGCACCGTCAGCGCGTTAAGTAGTGTGCCGCCCATCGTGCGTTCCCCTCATTAAACGATGCGAATAAATAAGCAGCCCGGGTGACGCATCCGCCGGATCACTTTTTCCCCTCTCCGATCACCGTCGAGAGGGGCCGGGAATGGAGTTTACCCGCAGCCGGATAACCTCACTTCTCGCGTGAGATTATCCCCATCCGCCGCGCTCGCGCTATTGCAAACATAACAAAAAGGGGCAATCGTGATGGATTGCCCCTGCTGGGTCTACGATGGTTGCGCGGCGTCGTGCCGCGCGGCGGTGTCGCCTACGGCAGATCGATGGGGGTCGGCGTGGGCGGGACCGGAGACGGCGTGATGAACGGCGCCATGTAGGTCGCCGTCGCGCCCGCGGACTGCGTTTGCGCCGCGTAGATGCCCTGCTCGGTCGCCTGCGCGTTGACCGGCTCCGCCGCAATCTCGACGCCGTACATCACCGGGCGCACGACCTCGAACCACGTCTGGCCGGGCTTCAGGTACATCGGCGTCTGCCCGTCGGGCATCGTCAGCCACAATCCCAGCTTGCCCTGGGTGTGATACCACGCGCCCTTGTACCACAGCCCATCGCGGAACAGCCACGCCGTGCCGCTGCCCCACAGATCCGTCTCGATCACGACGCCGCTGATCTCGCTGTCGAGGATGTCGGGCCGGTCGATGTGCACCGCTTCGAGGATCACCACGTTGTCGGTCGAAAGCTGTTCGCCGGTCGCGGCGTCCAGGTGCGGCAGGCCGCTGTTCCAGCGGTAATAACGCCCATCCGCCGGGTTATACTGCCAGCGCGTGTCCTGGCGCTCGTTCCAGTAGTCGATGTAAATATCCTTCGCGGCCTCGCCACCCTCGACGGGCAGCAATGAGAACGCCAGACCGCGCATCTTCTGCCCGTCGTTGACCTGCCGCTCCTCCGCCACGTCCCACAGCTTGAACGTATCGCAGAACATGGTGTGCTCGTAGGCCAACCCTTCGCGCGGGAAGCGCTCGCACGGGTCGTTGACGCCGTGCTGCGGCGACAGCGCGCGCCAGTGCCAATCGGCGTTGAGGATGTACTCGTCGATCCAGTGATTCGCGCCGCTGTAGGCCAGCAGCGCCCCGAACATCGGGACCAGTTCCAGGTCGAGCAGGCGCGCGCTGCGCACACTGCCCACGTGATCGGATCCCTGGCTGCGGAAGATCGCCGCGAAGCGCGTCACCGCGCCCTCGACCTCGTATTCGAACACGATGTCGGCCTTGCTCAGACCGCTCTGGGGCCGCACCACTTCGGGGAAGTTGGACACCTTAATGATCAGGGTGCGGCGGTGCTGCGCTTCCGCGCTCGGATACGGCAGGCCGGTCAGGGGATTGATCTCGTCCGGGAAGTCTTCCGGACCGATTACGTACGGTGTCGCCTCCACGGTCGGCATCGCCACGGTCGGACGCGGTGTGTTCGTCGGGGGAGCGGTCGGGCGGGCGGTGTTCGTGGGCGGTACGGTGGCCTGCAAATCGGCCCCGGCCTCGGTCAGCGGCAGCGCGACCACGCTGCTGGCCGCGATCACGAAGATCACCACCACAATGAGAGATAGGAGCGCCAAACGTCGCATACCAATACCTCGAAATCGTCTAGGAAAAAGCGTCGTTGGAAACAGGTGTTGGGCGGAACGGTCGCTCAGTATAACGCCGTGATGGGGTCCTGACTAGCCAGCGCTTTCCCTACGCGTCCCTCGCGCGCGGCTCCCGCCCCGACCATTCGCAGGGCTGTAGGGGCATACTGCGATACGTTCCACACCCGTAAACTTGCGGGGATTGTGTGCAGGATCGGACCTGCGCGCCTCCGTAGGGGCGATGCAAGCATCACCCGGCTCTTGATTTGTTTCCCGTCCCTCTGCTTGCGTGAAGGTGGGGAGACAAAAAAAGGGCGGATTTGGAAACCCGCCCCTACAGATCGTGTGGTATTCGCCTTGACTTACAGCTTTTGGCTAACCGCCAATCGCTCTCCGCTCTCCGCCGCTCTACTGCGCCAGCGACACGTCGATGCCGCCCGCCAGGATGCGCTCGCCCATTTGCAGTTCCAGCACGGCCACGCCGTTGAACATGCGCTCGCGCACGATCATGTCGCGCCGGAGATACAGCCAGTCTCCGGTAGGAGCCAGCCCCTGCTGCAGCGGATCGAAGTCCGGCATGGCGCCCTGCTCGTGAATGTCCTCGTTCGGGTTGCGGTAGATCACCCACACGCGGCGGCCCGTCGTCTCGTACGGCGTCGTATCCGGCGTATCAGACAGCAGCACCAGCTCCGGGCTTTCTTTCGTGCCCGGCTCGAAGTAGCGCATGAACACTTCTTCGACGTTCGAGCGGTCGATGATCACTGCGTCACCGGGCTTGTACTCGCGCGCGACGAACTCCGCCGCGCCGCGATAGTCCGCGCGCTGGAACGTCCCGGTATGGAACGCCATGACGATATTGCCCAACGCCGTCACCGCGACCACCGCCAGCGCCGCGTTCGCCACCGGGCGAGGCGCGCGCCGGATGCCGTACACGGTCAGGAACAGCACGCCCGGCAGGAACATCATGAAGTAACGGTCCACGTAGAACGACACGATGAACGCCGAAATGCCGAATGCCACGGCCAGCGTCGCCGTGATCAGCCAGAACCACAGCAGGTTGGCCGGATTCTGCCGCATTTCCTCGAACGCCGCGTAGATGCCGAAGCACAGCCCCAGCGAGATGATCAGCACAGCGGGCAGCGTATACAGCTCGCGGATGCCGTCATAGCCGATCGTCATGCTCCACAGCGTCAGCGGGATGTCGTGCAGGCCGGGCGTGGGGACCCAGGCCGGGCCGACGGTCACCGGGTGGTTGATCAGCACGACCACCCACGCGAGGACCGGGATGCACGCGATCGCCTGCGCGACGACCCAGCGCTTGAAAAACGCGAGGTCACGCCGCCACAGCACCACGAACACCAACAGTTCGGCGGCAGGCAGCGCCAGCAGCGTATAGTGAGTCAGGTAGGCCACGGCGCTGGTCGCGGTCAGCACGACCCACAGCATACGCGAGCGAGACCCGCGCAGCAGCGCCAGATAAACTGTGGCGATGATCAGCGCCAGCGAGAAGATGAACGCGTAGGGCCGTGCCGTGCGCGACAGCAGAATGTGATAGGGATTCACCGCCAGCAGCGCCCCGGCCCACAGCGCGAGATTGTAATTGTGGTACAGCCGCAGCCCCACCGCCATCAGCAGCGCCACGCCCAGCATCCCGAACAGCACCGACGGCAGGCGCAGCAGCACCTCGCTGGTGTTCGGCATCAGGCGCAGCAGCATGAAGTAGAATGGCGTCTGGTTGCCCGACGATAAGATCGAGTCGAACGACTCCGACAGGCTCGACTGCGCGCGCAGCGCGCTGAGGCCCTCGTCGGTCCACAGGCTCGCCCCGCCCAGATTCCACATGCGCAAGACAAACGCGACCAGCAGGATCGCCAGTGCCGTGCTCAGGAAGTACCACGGGCGCACGCGCGCGGCCCCGCTCGACTGTGCCCGGCTGGTCCACTGCCCTGCCGTCACCCGGCGGCCCACCGCCGCCTGGCTCATTTCTACCGCGTATGCCTGGTCCATAGCGTCCTCAACTCTCTACCGGTACTCCCGAGTAGATGGCTCGTGCAGCCCTGCACGGCGCGTTTTCCGGTGACTCTTCACCGCTATCTTTGTGTACGTATTAGCCTGTCTATGGGTTGCGCGCCGGTGCTCAGGCAGACGCAAGCCTAACATAAGTTTCACCCCACGTTAAGTGTTGATGTGCTGAATAGACGAAAGGTATAACTCCAGCCCGTGGTACGGTGCAGGTGGGCCGGACGGTCGGTTACGCCGTCCGATGAGGCAGCCGTATGTCCTGCGGTGGTATGGCTCCGGCGGCACTCATATGTGGTTGTATGTGCATGAATTATAGCAGCATTTATCCCCTCGTAAACACTTCAAAATTGGGGGGAGCTACCGGAAAGGAAGTGCCGCCGGGGTCAGACGAGGGTCTATTCCCTGTTACCTCCGGCATAGGGGGGCATGGTATAATCGAGCCGTTCGTGCCACAAGCACAAGGAGACTACCGGGCCGCACACCCGGCAGAACAAGCTCACCATGATTGACCGGCTACGACAACAACTCCGGCTCACAGCGGCAGCGGGCGTCGTGATGGCTGCGGCGGCGTGCAGCGTCGTCGATCCGTCGCGCCTTGATCGCTTCCCAGGCCAGCGCCCGGTGGCGACTGCCACCGTGACGCCGGGGCCATGCGCCTGGCAGTGGGCCACGCAGGCTCTGCCCGATGTCGCCGCGCAGCTTGACGCGGCGCTGATTGCCGCCGGGCTGGATGGCATCGCCGTCACTGCGACCGCCTTTGGCGAAAACTGCGTGGACATGCAGAGCACCGCCGTCCGGTTTGCTGCAATGGAAACCGACTTCGATCTCTCGCTACCGGATGTCGATCCGGCGGATCGAGAGGCCGCGGGCGATCGGGTGGCCGCCGTGCTGGACGTGATCGTGACGCAGTTCCCGCCCGACACGACCCCCGGCCCCATGCCTGGAAGACTCATGCTGGTGCTGGGTGCGGACGAGGACGCGCTGCGCATCACGGTGGCGCAAAATGACGCCAGCGCCGCGCTCGACCGGGGCTTGCGCGGAGCCGCCCTGCTCGACGCGCTGGAATCACCCTGACGAACGGTCACAAACAACCCGAGAAGAGGCCAAAACGTTTATAATCATTAAGGTCTCGCGGCCACTGAAGGCCCTTGCGACGTGCCGGACATTCCCGGCCTATCTGTCCAATCAGGATCGCTGTCTAACTGAAATGGATCGATGATGAAATCCACAACACACTCACACACTCCCCTGCGCATGCTGCTCGTATTCGCCCACCCCGACGATGAATCGTTTGGCATGGGCGGAACCATCGCGCGCTACGCCAATCAGGGCGTCGAGATCAGTCTGGTATGCTCGACCAACGGCGACGTAGGCACGGTGTCTCCCGAACGCCTCAACGGCTACGAGTCCATTGCGGATCTGCGGCTGGCGGAGCTGCACTGCGCCGCGAATACGCTCGGCATGAAAGAAGTCATCACCTACGGCTACTGCGACAGCGGCATGATGGGGTCGCCGGAAAACAAAAACCCCGACTGTCTGTGGCAGGCCGATCCCGCAGTGGTCGAAGGGCGGCTGGTCGCGGATATTCGCCGCATCCGGCCCCACGTCATCGTGACTTTCGATCCCTACGGCGGCTACGGCCATCCCGATCACATCTTTATGCACCGCGCCACGACCAGCGCCTTTCACAAGGCGGGCGATCCGTCCTGCTACCCGGAGCAGATCGCGGGCGGGCTGGAACCCTACCAGCCGAAGAAGCTCTATTACACCATCTTCCCGCGCAACCAACTGCGCATGATGGTGCTGATGACCCGTCTGCGCGGGCGGGACCCGCGTCACCTGGGCGTGAACCGCGACCTCGACCTGCAAGCGGCGCTCGATAACAGCCTGCCGTCCAACACGCGCATCAACATCAGCGGCTACCTGGAACAGTGGGACGCCGCGTCGAGCTGCCACGCGAGCCAAGCCAATCCCCGCCAGCAGCGCGGCCCGCTGGCGCTGCTGCGCCGCCTCATTTCCCGCACGCAGGAGTTCGCGCGGGTCTGGCCGGAACCCCGGCCCGGCGATCCGGTCGAGCGCGATCTCTTCGCGGGAGTGGCATAATCGGGCGGACACGGGGTAGGATTACGGTATCGAATCATGCACTGACGAGAGCAGGTTCCCGGCATGACCCAGGCGCTCAGTTCCGAGCAAGTCACGCAGGTTGTCGAAAACACGGTTTATGTGCTGCTCGGGCGGCCCGATCTGCTCGTCGAGTGGCATACCAACCTCGTCGATCTGCTCAAGCAAACCCAGACGATGGGGATGGAAGATGAAGAACTGTTCCTCGGGGCGGTTCTGACCCTGCTCCATTCGCCCGCCGACCGCCTGCCGACCGGCACGCGCTACGACCGGGCGTGGGACGCGATCATGGTCGGCCTGCAAACCGGGGTCGCCGGGCAGAGCACCAGCGAGGGCATCACGCTCGACCAGCTCCTGCACTCGGTGATCGAGGCCGTCACGGCGATCCTCACCCGCGCGCCGGATCAGCGCGACGAGATCGAGGCCGAGCTGGCCGAGATCCAGGCCGCCGCCATGGAGGCCAACATCCCCGAGCTGGTGAGCTGGCTGGACGACGTGCGCTCGCTGATGAGCGGCACGCCCATTCACGAGCTGGGCCACCAGCACGAGGGCGACTATGCTGCCTTTTGGCAGCAGTTGGTGCAGAGCATGGAAAGCCAGTACTGAGCGTGCTGCGCGCGGTTTCCCCACCGGTTCCGGCATCCGCAGGGGGCGGAGCACACTCCGCCCCGTTTTGGCTCTTGCCCATCACCCATCGCTGACGGCGCTTTCTGCCCGGCACTTACCCAGACCACATATCCACTCACGACTGCTTTTCGGAGGCTCCCATGCGTAAGTTTCTCTCCGTGCTCGTCGGACTCCCGCTGCTGGCGGGGGCGGTTGCGCTGCTGTGGCTCGCGCTCGGCCCCACCCCGGCCCGCTCCGTCACGACCGGCGGCGTGCTGACCACGCAGCAGGAGATCGCCGCGCAGAACCTTCCGTCCGACGCCAGCATCGCCCCGGACCTGGGCGTCATCACCGACGAGGGCCAGTCCAGCACCAACGCGATCGGCGCGGCCCCACAGATCGAAGCCGCCGCCGTGGCCGACGCCTCCAACCTGGACGAGCGCGAGCAGGCCGCTGCGCCCGAAATCAGCGTCTCCGGCAGCGTGACGACCGACGTCCTGCTGGACGACACGGCGGAAGTCGAGGTTGCGCCGCTCAACATCACCACGGCCCAGGGAGCCGCCACAACGGACGGTCAGGGTGGCGCGGGCGCGACGGCGCTGAGCTACGAGCAGCGCGTCGTGGAACTCGAATGGCCCGCCAGCCTGCCCGTGGGCAAGTCGGGATCGGTGCGCGTCACGCTGAAGACGCTCGAAGACGGATCGCTCCAGCCCATTGCGGAAATCGCAGATAACGACGTACTCGCCACGCCGATCCTGATCGCGGACCGCTACGACACCCACAACGCGGTCGTCACGGCCTCGCTCTCCGCGCCCGACTTCGACGTGGAGGCGCTCAGCAGCGCGGATCAGGCGCTCTCGCGCGGCGGGGAAGTCGCGTGGCGCTGGACCGTCGAGGCGAGCGAGACGGGCAGTTCCGTGATCGTGATCAACCTCACGCTGACCTGGACGCCCATCCAGCCCGGCGGCAGCACGATCAGCACGACGATCTGGGGCCAGGCGTTAAAAATTGAGTCGGACTATGTGCTCGGCCTGCTGACGATCAAACAGGCGAGTTACGCGGGCACGGCGCTGGCGGTGCTCGGCATACTGGCCGAGATCCCCC
>NZ_DAISHJ010000062.1:19836-27471 GCF_036822615.1 Aggregatilinea sp.
CTGCTCGACAAGCTGCTCGAAGGGATCTGGCACGCGATCTTCGGCCCGCCCCGCAAGAAGGATCGCCGCAGTAACTCCCGCCGCCGCTGATCGCATCGACACCCCCGTAGGGGCAATTCAACGCCATATTCGAACACGTAGAAAGGCAGGGCGGGTTAGCAACCCGCCCTACAAAACCCCATCCGACGCTGCTTGTCTCCCCTCTCCAATCGGATTGGAGAGGGGCCGGGGGTGAGGTTTCATCAGTAACCGGATTAATCTGTAAAACCGCATCCTCGCCCGTTTATTGTTTTGTCCCCCTTCCCGCCGCGTATAATAGGGTGCACCAGAACACATTTTCTACGCATCCCCGGCCACCCACGGATGGCCGCGCCAGGAGGCACACCCCATGCCCACGAAATCCGCCCAATACCGCGAAGCGCTGCGCCCCCTGATCGACGCCGCATTCACCACCGCCGATCCCGGCCCGCTGAACGCCTACCTGATCGAGCACAGCAACCTGCCCGGCCCGCGCGGCAACCTCGAACTCGCCTACGCCTTCGCGGACGAGATCGCGACGCTGTGCCCGGCACGGTGCGCGGAGGTCGCGCGCCTGCTGGACGCGCTCACGACCCGTACACTGACGGACGATCCCACCTCGCCGCTGCAAATGCCACAGTTTTGCGGCACAGTCGCGCTAGGGGAATGGGGGGCGCGCTGCGACGCCATCGACGAGGCCGCCGCGCGCCTGTTCGCCCTGGCCGAAAGCCCGCTCTGGCGGCTCCACGAGGGCGTGGCGATGGGCTTCCAGCACGCGCTGGCGCAGAACTGGCCCGCCACATTGGCCGCCATGCGCCGCGCCGAAGACACCGCCTCCCCGCTGCAATGGCGTGCCCTGGTCGCCGCCGTCGCGGACCCGCCGCTGCTCAAGGACGCCGATCACGCGGTGGACGCGCTCGCGCTGCACGACCGCGCCCTGGTCGCCTTCCACGCCCTGCCCAATGACGTTCGCCGCCGTGAGGACGTCCGCACGCTGCGGCAGGCCCTCGGCTACTCGGTCAGCGTGATCGTCGCGGCGACGCCCGACGCCGGATTCGAGCACATGCACGCCTGGGCCGCGTGGGGCGATCCCGACGTCAACTGGCTTCTGCGTGAAAACCTGAAAAAGAAGCGTTTGAGCGCGTGGCAAAATCAGGTTGAGCGTCTGAAAGCGAGCGTGCTATGATCTGGGCAAAAAGGGGACCCGACGCTCTATGGTTATCCGTGACACCTCCACCGATTTGACGAACGCCCTCAGCGCCGACATCAAGCTGCTGGGCAATTTGCTGGGCGTGATCATCCGCGAACAACACGGCGACGACGCGCTGCAAACCGTCGAGCGCGTGCGCTTCAATGCCAAGGCGCGCCGAGCGGGCGATCAGCACGCCACCATCGAGCTTGAAAACATCATCGAGGGCCTGTCGCTCGACCAAAAGCGCATTTTGATCAAGGCCTTCAGCAACTACTTCCAGTTGATCAACATCGCGGAAGATCAACAGCGCGTGCGCGTCCTGCGCGAGCGCGAAGCCACCACCGGCCTGCAAGAATCGATCGACGCGGCGATCCACGCCCTGCGCGACGAGGGCCTGTCGGCCAAAGACATGCGCGCCGTGCTCAACCGCATCAGTGCGCGGCTGGTCACCACCGCCCACCCCACCGAGGCCAAGCGCCAGGAAGTGCTGGTCAAGCTGCGCCACATCGCGCAGATGATCGCGGAGCGCGACCGCGCGATGCTGCTCCCGCGCGAGCAGGCCGCGCTCGAAGCGGTGCTGGCCGAGGAGATTGAAGAACTCTGGCAGACGCGCCCCACACGATCCGCCCGCGCCACCGTCGCGGACGAGGTAGATTTTGGTGTGTATTTCATCACGCACGTGGTTATGGATGTGCTGGTAGACATCTACGACGACTTGCGCGATGCCCTGCGCGCCGCGTATCCCGGCGAGGATTGGTCCGACCTGCCCGCGCTGCTGCGTTTCGCCTCGTGGATTGGCGGCGACCGTGACGGCCACCCGCACGTCACGCCCGACGTCACGCGTAACACGCTGCGCACGCTGCGCGCCGCCGCCCGCCGCGTCTACCTGGACGAGATCGCATTCCTGCGCGAGCACCTCACGCAGTCCGTGGACGAGGTGGACGTCACCGAATTGATGCGCCAGACGCTCGAATGGGAGCCGAGCACCGAGCGTTTTCCCGGCGAGCTGTACCGCCAGCAGATCGAGCTGATCTACGAGCGGTTGGAACAGGACGCTTACCAGTCCGGCGAGGAGCTGCTGGCCGATCTGCACGTCATCGAGCACAGCCTGCGCGCCAATCGCGGCCAGCGCGTCGCCGGAGGTGCGCTGCACCGCCTGATCGAAAAGGTCCGGTTGTTCGGGCTGCACCTGCTGCCGCTCGACGTGCGCCAGGATGCCCGCGTGCACGCCGCCGCCCTGGACGAGCTGTTCCGCGCCTACGGCCTGGCCGAGTCGTACAGCGGCCTGTCCGAACCGGAACGGCAGGCGCTGCTCGACCGCGAGCTGAAAAATCCGCGCCCGCTGTTCCCCGTCGAGCTGCACTTCAGCGACCGCACCAACATGATCGCGGAGACGTGGCGCATGATTGCGGGCGCGCACCGCGAATACGGCCCGGCGGTGATCGACACGTTCATCGCCAGCATGAGCACCGCGCCCAGCGACGTCCTGGCGATGCTGCTGTTCGCGCGCGAAGTCGGCGTGCAGGACTATCTCGACCTCGTGCCGCTGTTCGAGACCGTGGACGATCTGCACGCCGCGCCGGACATCATGACCACGCTGTTCGAGAACGAGGCCTACCAGCGCCATCTCGCCAAGCGGGGGATGCGCCAGCAGATCATGCTCGGCTATTCGGACAGCAGCAAAGACGGCGGCTATCTCGCCTCGAACTGGGGCCTCTACACCGCCCAGCAGCGCCTCGCGCGCGTCTGCCAGCAGTACGGCGTCGCGCTCGAACTGTTCCACGGGCGCGGCGGCAGCATCGGGCGCGGCGGCGGCCCTACCAACCGCGCCATCCTCGCCCAGCCGCGCGCCTCCATGCAGGGACCGATCAAGATCACCGAGCAGGGCGAAGTCATCGCCTACCGCTACAGCAATCCCGAAATCGCCCGCCGCCACCTGCATCAAGTCATGAACGCCCTGCTGATGGCCGTCGGCGCGCCCGTCATCACCGACGTGCATCCCGAATGGCGCGAGGCGATGGAAACGCTCGCCACGCTGGGCCAGAAGGCGTACCAGACCTTCATCTACGAGACGCCCGGCTTCATCGACTACTGGCAGCAGGCCACGCCCATCAACGAACTAGCGCTGATGCCCATCGGCTCGCGGCCCGCCAAGCGCGGCGCGGGCGGCTTCGCGCAGATCCGCGCGATCCCGTGGGTGTTCTCGTGGATGCAGAGCCGCGCCATCATCCCCAGTTGGTACGGCGTCGGGCACGCCTTCGAGGGCTACTGCCACGACTGCGACGATCCCGAGTCCGGTGGGCTGGCGATTCTGCGCGCCATGTACGCCAGTTGGCCGTTCTTTCAGGCCCTGGTCGAAAACGTGCAGCTCGACCTCGCCAAGACGGATATGGAGATCGCCGGGCTGTACTCGTCGCTGCTGGCGGACGACGCGCTGTGCACGTTCTTCGACGAGATTCTGGCCGAGCACGAGCGCGCCTGCGACTGGATCTGCCGCGTCACCGGCCAGGACGAGCTGCTCGACAATACGCCCGTGCTCCAGCGCTCCATCGAGCGCCGCAACCCGTACGTCGATCCGCTGAACTTCATTCAGGTGAATCTGCTGTCGCAGCTGCGCAGCCTGCCCGCCAACAGTCCCGCCCGCGAGCCGCTGCTCCAGGCGATCATGATGACCATCAACGGCATCGCGGCAGGCATGAAAACCACGGGCTAGCGCAACACAGCAGTTAGCCGTTAGCCCTTAGCGGTTAGCCAGGAGCAAAATCAACCGCGACCTCACCCCGGCCCCTGGGATCGCAAGGGGCAGCCGGAATCGATCACCGTAGGGGCGGGGCTTGCTCCGCCCGGAAGGGGCGTATGGCCCCGCCCCTACCCACCGCCCGCGCCCCCATTAAGCGAACGTAACGCAGCGCCGCCTTGTAGCGCGGGTTGCCCCCGCGTTGTCTTCACCCCTGACTCATCCTCCCAACCGGAACTTTCGCCGCCGCCCGTGCGTAAATGAGGGTGAGCCAAAGTTACGGAGGAACACCCCATGACCCCTGCGCAGCCCAATTATGGCAACTGGATTCGGAAACGTATCCTGTTGGTATTCCTGGCCGTCGGAAGCGGCGCACTGATCGGCGCGCTGCTGCCGGTTCCCCTCGCCGTCCGTCTGGTACTGCTCGGCATTTCGGGCCTGTTTCTGTTCGGATTCGTTTACTTCACCTATGCCTACGTCCAGTTCTCCGCTCAGGGCGGGAACCTGCAAACGCCGCTGCGGAATCTGGTGCTGGACTACCTGTCCTGGGATGGGGAGGGAAAAGCGCTCGACATTGGGACGGGAAACGGCCCTCTGGCAATCCGGCTGGCCCAAAAGTATCCCCACGCGAACGTAGTTGGAATCGATAACTGGGGCAAAGACTGGGAATACAGCCGGGAAACCTGCACACGCAACGCCGCCATCGAACAGGTCGGGAATCGCGTGCAGTTTCAAAAAGCAAGCGCCGCGCGTCTGCCTTTTGACGACGAAACGTTCGACGCTGCCGTGAGTCACTTCGTCTTTCACGAAGTCTCGGATGCCCCCGACAAACGGGACGTCATTCAGGAGGCGCTGCGGGTTTTGCGTGAGGGCGGCGTTTTTTCATTTCACGATCTGTTTCTCGACGAAAAGATTTATGGAACGGTTGAGGACCTGCTGGAAACCATTCGGAGCTGGGGTGTTCAACAGGTCGCTTTTGTCGAGACCGGGCATCAAGTGCACATTCCGCCACTGCTCCGCAGCCGCCGTGTGCTTGGCGCTACCGGGATCATTTACGGAGTGAAGTGACCCTGTTCCGATCCCCGCCCCGGTTGGTGGCTGCTTTTATGAGCTTTGTCACGCCAAAAGAGTGGCATACGCTGCCGGAAACCGGGTGTAAAATGGGGGCATATTGTTTTTTTGTCCTGCCGGTGGAGGGTGCATACATGTCCAAAGGGTTACCCCGGGCACACAAAACATCGAGCAAATCATCCATAAAGTTGACGGACCGGATCCTGTACTCGCTGCATCTGAAGCGGCGGCCCGAAGAGCCTGTCGCCAAGAAGCCCAAAGGATTCGCGGGCAAGGCGCAAAAAGAGGCTGACAAAAACGCCAAGAAGGCTCCCGCCAGCCCCAAATAGCAGCACCGCTGCAAAAAACTTCATATAAAACCTGAGCGGCCCGACTATTTGAGTTCGGGCCGCGCGCTTTAAAAGTGCGCGCCCGCCCCGCCGGGAGTATGGTACGGCTTGGCTGGCCCCGCCCAAGAACGGTATAAATAAATCATGCTCTTTTAGATGTGTCGTGAGCCGTAAACAGGTTGGGTTGGGAGGCGAGATCGCGTGAGTACTCTGAATCGACTACTGCTAAAAATAATCCTGTCCGCGATCCTGGTCGCGGCGCTGGCTGCCGGGCCGCTGACGGAGCCCGTTCGTGCGCAGGGCGGCAGCGGGGCCGATCCCGCGCCTGCCTGCGTCGCGCTCTCCACCACGTCGAACGTAAACGTGCGCTACGGCCCGAACGCGGACGAGTTCGGCGTGATTGGCGTGATCTACGCCGGGCAAACCCTGCCGGTCACCGGGCAAAACGCGGCGGGCGATTGGTACGCGGTGTCGTTCGAGGCGGCGGGCAGTCTGGGCGGCCCGCGTGAGGGCTGGATCGTGGCAAACGCGGTCGAGGCGCGCGGCGTGTGCGACGCCCTGCCCACCCTGCCCGATCCCGGCCAGCCGGAAGAAATCAACCTGCTGATGTCGATCCCCGTGCTGCCCACGCTGGACGCGGAGCATCTGCGCGCGATCTTCGAGCGCGGCCAGTCGCTCGGCAACGATCCGCACGCCTTCACGAAGGTCGGTGACTGCAACACGGATACGTCCTACTACCTCGCCGGGTTCGATGAAGACAACTACGACCTCGGCCCCTATGCCGATCTCGCCCCCTCCATCGACTATTACGCAGGCTCCTGGGAGCACATTAGCCTCGCGGGGCAGGTCGGCTTTAACGCGCTGAGCATGCTCGATCCGATGTGGGCCGATCCGTCGCAGTGCCACTTCAGCGACGACGAAGGCCCGCTCGCGTGCGAGTACCGCATCCAGCAGCCGAGCGCCGCGCTGATGATGTTCGGCCCCAACGACATGATCAACCTGACCGAAGCGCAGTACGCGGACGCCCTGCGCGACATCATCGATCTGTCGCTGGACCGGGGCGTGATCCCGGTGCTCTCGACCTTCACGTGGCATCACGACCAGATGTGGTTCAAGTCGCTGCGCCTGAACGCGATCACGGTCGAGATCGCGCAGGAGTACGACCTGCCGCTGGTGAATTTCTGGCGCGCGGCGCAGGATCTCCCCAATCTCGGCCTCGTGGAAGGCTACACCCACCTGACCGCCGCCAACACGGGCCGCCTGTTCGAGATCCGGTTCACGGGCGAGGAAGAAACGTCCGGCTACGCGGCGCGCAATCTGGTCATGCTCCAGGTGCTCGATCTCCTGCGCACCGAGGTCTTCACCGCCGACTGACGGCTTGCGCCGGGCAGAGCGACCTCACCCCTAAATCCCGTTACTGGGGCCAGGGGGTGAGGTCACTATGTTCCCGCTCCTGTCTAACAACTAAAAACTACCCACTTCCAACTACTTTAACCAAAATAATTTCCGATAAAACCAAAAATTTTGGTGAAATGCTTGACATATGCCAAAACCTGGCCTATCGTTATGTCCAGGAGGTGAGATATGCGGCGCTATCCGAATCGCTGCCCGTCCTGCGGCGGCGACTTGATCGTCACCGAATTGAGCTGCACCTCGTGCGACACCGTCGTGCGCGGCGCCTACTCCGGCTGCTCGTTTTGCGGCCTGTCCGACGAAAGCCTGCGCTTTCTGGAAATCTTCGTGACGTGTCGCGGCAACGTCAAGGAGATGGAGCGCGAAACGGGCCTCGGCTACTGGACCATCCGCGGCAAGCTCGACGACGTGGTGAAAGAGTTTCAGGCTTTAATAGGCCCTACTTCCCCGGAACGCGACCCGAAAACCGAGCGCCGCGACATTCTGGACCGGTTGGATCGCGGGGAAATCACACTGGAACAGGCAGAGGAGATGCTGCTGAATCTGGCGAAATGAAAAGACCTCCGAACAGTCACTTGGCGGTGATTCGGAGGCCCCTGTGCCAGATCGATCATCTGAGCATCTTGTCTGCCATTATACCACAAGCCCCTATCAACAGGCCGCAGAGACGGCCCAGGAGTGGATAAAACATGGCAGATGAACGGTTGCAAATCTTGAAAATGCTGCAAGAAGGTAAAATCGACGCGGAAGGCGCCGAACGGCTGCTGCGCGCGCTGGCGGCCTCCGATCCGGTCGAGCAGGCTGCGCCGGACGCCGACGACGACTATCGCGGCACCGGCTGGCGGCCCCGGCATCCGGGGCGTCCCTTAGGCCCG
>NZ_DAISHJ010000063.1:0-27300 GCF_036822615.1 Aggregatilinea sp.
GGAAACGCCGATCCTACCGCGCGCCGCACCGCCGGATCGCCGTCCAGCAGCACCGCTGCGTCATGCGGATGGGCCGCCGCCAATGCCGCTACATGCCGCACGCGCGCCAGGTCTTCCAGCGCGAAAAAGACGTTTTTGAGCGCCATCGCCCGTAGATCGACGCTGCGATAGACCAGCAACGCGCGCCACGCGGGATCGGTCTCCAGCGCGGCCAGGATGCCTTTCGCCGTGTCGAACGCCTCGACCAGCGCCGCCGCCCGGATCTCGCCCCAGTCCGGCAGCGGCAGCGCGCGATCGGCCCCTCCCCGCGCCGCGAGATCGTCCGCCGCCGTATCGCTCAGCGGCACGACCACATCCCCCGGCGAGGGCGGCGTCACGTCGAGCTGCGCCGCACCAGAAAAGAATACCAACCTTGTCATCGGATTTTTCCCCAGGCAGCCCGCGCGCCCTGCCACAGCGCTGCGCGCTCCCGTGCGTTTAGTGTTCCCGTTCCCACCAACAGGGCGGGATACAGCGCAAAAATCGCCAGCTTGAGCGGGACATCCAGCCAGATCGCGCTCGCGTTCAACAGCACGCCCGGCACGGCGACGATCACCGCCAGCGCGCTCGCGCGCGCCACGCGCCCCCACTCGAACGGCAGCGGCCCCGTCCGCGCGGCGTAATAGGCCGTCAGCGCCAGCCGCACCGCGTAGCCAAACACGGTCCCATACGCCGCCCCGATCAGCCCCACATGCGGGATGACGATCACGTTGAAGCCGATGTTCGCCGCGCCCGCCGCGATGGTCGTCAGCGGCACGACCGAGGTGCGCTTGTGCAGCATCAGCACGTCGAGGAAGCGCAGCGCCACCCCGTTGAGGAAGTAGCCCAGCGCCACCAGCGGCACGATCACCCACGCCTCGTGATAGGCGGGCGCGATCATCACCCGCACGACATCGCGCGCCAGCAGCGCCGCGCCCAACGCCAGCGCCGCCGCGACGATCACGAAGTAAGTCACGAACGCGGGAATATGCTCGCGCCGCCCTTCGGTGTTGGCGCGGAAGTACCACGGCGTCCACGCGTTGTTGATGCCCGCGATCACGATGCTGACCAGCAGCCCGAACTGGTACCCGACCGTGTACACGCCCACGTCATCCAAAGACACGTAATTGCCCAGCACGATCCGGTCGGAGAAGTTCAGCGCCCAGGTGGAGATCAGGTGCGGGACCAGCGGCAGGCTGAACGCCAGCGCAGGCCCCAGCATCGCCCACTGAAAGCTAAACCGTATATTGCGCGCCAATATGTACAACGTCGGGAGCAACATCACGCCCGCCGCGAACAGCCGACCCCACAGCGCGCCCGCCGCGCCCTGCCCCAGCCCGACCACCAGCAGCACCGTCGCGCCCGTTACCAGCGCGAAACTGAGCAAGCTGTACCCCGCGTAGCGCAGCGCCTGCCCCCGCGTATAATACAGCGGCAGCACCAGCGCCAGCCCCAGGGTATTCAGCGGCACGGCCAGCAGCGCCAATACGATGTACGGGGAAAACGTGACGGAGTCGTCCAGGCCCAACAGCGGCCACAGCGCGGGCCCCACCAGCAGCAGCACGGCGCTGAGCAGCACGCCGTAGCCCGTCAGGAAGGTCGTCAGCGCGCCCAGGAACGTGCGAACCTGTCCTTCGCCCTTCTGGTCGAAGTACAACCGCCCGATCGCGCCGCGCAGCCCCAGCCCGTAGATCACTTCCAGCACTGCCGATGCCGCCAATGCGATCGACAGTGTGCCGTAATCCGCTTTGGACAGGTACGTCGTGTACAGCGGCAGCAGCAGGAAGTTGACCGCCTGCTTGAAGATGTCGCTCAGGGCATACGTGCTCGACCGGCCCAACAGCCCCGTCAGATCGGACAGCACGCCGCCCCCGCGCGCGGTGGGTGCAGTGGAAGGAAGCGATTCAGGCGAGGCGGGCAATGGAAGCTCTCACGTCCGGCGGAATGACCAACAGGATCAGCGGGCCGATTGTGCCGCGTTCACCCGCGAGCAGCAAACGACAGGTAGCCACGGCGCTCAATCTTCCAGCGTAGCGGCCAGCAGCGTCTGGCGGCTGACGATGCCCACCGCGTGCCCCTCGCCGTCCACGACGACGATCCGCTTGCGGCCCTCGCGCAGCATCAGCGCGATCGCGTCCGGCAGGGTCGTATCGGGCGCGGCGGTCAGGACGCGCTCGGACATGATATCCCGCGCCAGCGCATCGCCGCGCCGCAGATCCTTGCCCAACACGCGCGCCGCCAGCGATTGCAGCACGCTGCCGCGCATGACCGGTGTCACCCGTGCGACCAGATCGCCTTCGGTGATCACGCCCATTGGCTGCTGCTGCTCGTCGAGCACCACCACATACCTCACGTCCGTGGCGAGCATCTGCTGCAGCACGTCGATCAGGTCGTCGTTCAGGTGCACGCTCGGCACCTGCGCCGACGCCAGATCAGCCAGCGTGCGCCCTGGCCGGGGTTGGGGCGCGGTTTCCTGCTGGCCGACGCCGTAGCCTGCCGCCGCGCGCAGCACGTCCAGGCGGCTGACCATGCCCACCAGCCGTCCCTTGCCATCCACCACCGGCAGGCGTTTGAGGCCGCGTTTTAACATCTCCTGCACCACGTGTCCCAGCGCGGCATCCTGCGGCACGGTGATCGCGGGCGCGGACATGATCTCGCCCGCCATGCGGTCGCGGCTGACGGTCGCCAGCAGGGCCTGCACGTCCGGCGTTTCGAGGCGCTGGCCCACCGCCAGCCGGACCGGCATCCCCGCCCTCAGCAGATCGTCGTCGGTGATGATACCCACCACGCGCCGGTCCTCGTCCACCACCGGGACCGCCTTGAACAGCTTGCCCAGCAGCAGCTCGATCACGTCCACCGCGCGCACGTCCGGCGTCACTGTGACCACGTCGCGCGTCATGATCGTTTGCACCGCTTCGTCGGCGGGCAGCGGGTGCAAATAGCGGTGCGTATACGTCACGATCTGCACGTCTTCCAGCGTCATCAGGCCCTCGCGGACCATCGGCTTGACCAGCGCCACCACGCGCTGAATATTCTCCTCCGTATCGACCACCGTGATCACCACCGGCAGATCGGTCGAGAGACGTTCGATCGCCTGCGTGTGGATCAGGCTGTGCGCGCCAAACCCGGCCAGCCCGCGCATGACGGTCGCCCCCGCGATCCCGCTTTTGCGCAGCGTTTCCAGAATGCTCATGTACAGCGAGCGCCCCCGCCACGAGTCGCTCTCGCCCACGTAAATGACCAGACGCTGCCCTCGACCCGTCATCGTTCCCTCTCGTTTCATCTAGAGCCGCCCGCCGATGGTCATCCCGATCCAGGCCCCGATCAGGCACAGGATGTTGGTCCCGAGCACGTTCGCCGCCGCGCCCAACCAGTCGCCCGAATGGTACAGCGCCAGACTTTCGTTGGCGTAGGTCGAAAACGTTGTGTACGCGCCGAAGAAGCCGGTTGCGATCAACAGCCGGACGCGGGGATCGACGGCGAGCTGGTTGGCGGCCCAGGCCAGAAACACGGCCAGCAGGCACGAGCCGGAAAAATTGATCAGCAGCGTGCCCCACGGGAACACCTGCCCCGCCCACCGCGCCACCCAGCCCGACATCCAATAGCGCAGGTTCGCGCCCATGAAGCCGCCGCCGCCCACCAGCAGAATTGTCTCTAGCTGTTGTCTCATGCCCCGTATCCCTAGTATAACCCTCGCACCCCGGCCAACCGACGGGATGCCCTCCAACAAAAAAACCCGCCTGCGTAGGGCGGGTTATCAGTCGGTTCATACCACGCCCACCCCGCTTGCAGCAGGATAGGCGTCATCAGCCCGGTTTGGGCGGTTGCGGCGAACGCCATCGCCATAAGTTCGCACCAGGATACGCGGCCCGGCGGCGCTTGTCAAGGCGGCAAAACGTCGCCCAACTACGCACGCCCTGCCCCGCCCGCTTATTCCGCCGCGCCTGCCTCGTCCGGTTCGGGCACAGCCTCCGGCACGTCGAGCCGGGGCATCAGCTTGACCACTCGCGCCACGACCTCATTCTGCCGCATCGAAATCACGTAGTCGCCCTTGCTACTGCGTTTCGTGACAGGCGCCAGCCCCACGCGCATATACTTCGGCTTGCCGCGATTGGTCACCAGTACGATGTTATCATCCGCCCGGCCTAATGTAGCGACCGCCAACCCCTTTGCGTCCGAAGGCAGCTTCATGGTGATCACGCCCTGCCCCGCGCGTCCCTGGATCGGATATTCGTCCATCGGCGTGCTCTTGGCGACGCCCGTATCGGTGCAAATCCAGAAGTTCGCGTTTTCATCGACCACGGCAGCGCCGACCACGCTGTCTTTGCTGTCTTTCAGCTTGACCGCACGCATACCGCCCGCGCCCAACCCGGTCGGGCGCACGTCCGCGACCTTGAAGCGAATCGCCATTCCGGCTTTGGTCGCCAGGATGATCTCGCTCTCGTCGCCCACCCAGCCCAGCCAGATCAGCCGGTCGCCCTTCTCCACGTCCATCGCGTTGATCACGTTGGCCGTCAACCCCGGCAGGTCCTCCAGCCGCAGCCGTTTGACCTCGCCCTGTTCGGTGACCATCACCAGATAGCCGCTGTCGAGTTCCGGCGGCAAACTGATCGCGCTCGTCACCCCGGCCTTCGCGGGCAGCGGGCACACCGTCGTATAGGCCGCGCCCTGCTCCGGATCTTCCGCCTGTTGCAGCACGTTGACTGGGACGGTCGCCGCGTTGCCCTCCTCCGTAAACAGGTACAGGGTGTGAGAACTGTTGCTCGCCATCATCGCCAGCGGCGGATCTTTCATCTCGACTGTGATGCGCGGCGCGCTGTCCTCGTACGTGCGGCTGACCAGCCCGCCCTCGGTGACCGTCACCCACTGGTCGGTGCGCGGCCCCAGGAAGTCGCCCTCCTGAATGTTGGTCGCCGGGCCGGTCATGATGATCGTGCGACGCGGATCGCTGTACTTCTCGCGGATATCGCCCAGTTCGCGCGCGATTTCCATGCGCATCATCTTCGGGCTTTGCAGCAGCGCTTCGAGCATCTTGATGAGCTGGATTTTTTCTTTGTATTCGTCTTCCAGCTTGCGCCGTTCCAGCGCGGCCAAGCGCCGGAGCTGCATTTGCAGGATCGCTTCGGCCTGTTCGTCGGAAAGCTTGAACGCCTTGCGCAAATTGGCATGCGCCGAATCGACCGTGCGCGACTTGCGGATGATCGCGATCGCTTCGTCCAGGTGATCGAGCGCGATCAGCAGCCCTTCCAGAATGTGGGCCCGCTCGCGTGCCCGCGCCAGATCGTACTCGCTGCGCCGCCGCACGACTTCCAGCCGGTGATCCAGATACACGCGCAGCGCCTGCTTCAAGCCGAGCAAACGCGGCTGGCCGTCCACCAGCGCCAGCATGATGATGCCGAACGTGCTTTGCAGCGGCGTCAGCTTGAACAGATCTGCCAGCACGTCCACCGCTTTGGCCGTGCGCGACACATCGATCACGATGCGCAGGCCGGTGCGGTCGCTCAGGTCGCGCAGGTCGGTGATCCCCTCGATGCGCCCGCTGCGCACCAGTTCCGCGATGCGCTCGATCAGGCTGGTCTTGTTCGTCTGGAACGGGATCTCGCTGATGATGATCCGGCTGCGCCCGCGCCCCAGGTCTTCAATGTGGGCCTTGGCGCGCACCTTGATCTTGCCGCGCCCGGTCGCGTAGGCGGCGCGCAGTTGGTCCTCGTTATTGCCGTTGTCAACGGTATACACCACGCCGCCCGTGGGGAAATCCGGCCCCTTGATGAAGTTCATCAACTCCGGCACGCCGACATCATCCAGCGCGTCCCAGTTTTCGAGCATGTAAATCAGCGCGCCGCAAACCTCGCTCAAGTTGTGCGGCGGGATGCTGGTGGACATGCCCACCGCGATCCCCGACGCGCCGTTCACGAGCAAATTCGGAAAACTCGATGGCAGCACGGACGGCTCTTGCAGCGTGCCGTCGAAGTTATCCTCAAAATCGACCGTATTGCGGTCGATGTCCGAGAGCAGATCCGCGCCGATGGACGCCATGCGCGCCTCGGTATAGCGCATCGCCGCCGCAGAGTCGCCGTCGATGCTGCCGAAGTTGCCCTGCCCGTCCACCAGCTCGTAGCGCATGGAAAAGTCCTGCGCCATACGCACCATGGCGTCGTATACCGCCATGTCGCCGTGCGGGTGATATTTACCCAGCACCTCTCCGACGATGCGTGCGCTTTTTTTATAGGGCGTCGAAGGCCGTATCCCCATGTCGTACATCGCGTAGAGGATGCGGCGGTGGACCGGCTTGAGGCCGTCCCGCGCATCCGGCAGCGCGCGCGCAACGATCACGCTCATCGCGTAGTCGAGATACGATTCCTGTAGTTCCTGGTTAATGTCGCGCGAGCGAATCACACCGGCTTCCATCGCGTGTTACCCTTTTCTTGCTGTTACCCAAGCTCAAAACGCCGTGTAGTGTAGAGAATAGCGGCGGCGCTGTCAATTCTGCTTGTGGATCTCGAAGGATAAATCAGAACAGATGTTCCCGAATTATACTCAACTTTAGCGAAAAATGCTAGAATACTGTGTCTTCACGGTAAATTGGGGCGCAAATGGAAGCGATCATTTTTACGGGGATACAGGCCACCGGGAAGTCATCTTTCTACCGGCTGCGCTTCTTTGACACGCACCTGCGCCTCAATATGGACATGTTCAAAACGCGCCACCGCGAAGCGATTCTCTTGCGGGCGTGCATCGAAAGCAAGCAGCCGTTCGTCGTGGATAACACCAATCCGTCGATCGAGGAGCGTGCCAAATACATCGTTCCGGCGAAGGCGGCCTCTTTCCGCGTCGTCGGCTACTACTTCCAGTCGCGCATCGAAGACGCACTCCAGCGCAACCGGCATCGCCCACCCGCACAACAGGTCCCTGAGCTGGGCATTCGAGGCACGGCGGGGCGCTTGCAGCGGCCTTCGTTCGAGGAAGGCTTCGACGCGCTGTATTACGTCCGCATCTCAGACAGCGGCGAATTCATCATCGAGGAGTGGAATGACGAGTTTTGAAGATCTTGACGCCCGCATGCGCATCTTCGAGGTCGCGCACGATCACTGCGTGCTGCCAGGCATTTACATGGTCGCCCGGCTGGATGGCCGGAACTTCACCACGCTGACCAAAACGCGCCATGCCTTCGAAAGCCCCTTCGACAGCGGCTTCAGGGATATGATGCTCGCCACGACGGAGCACCTCATGGGATGCGGCTTCAACGTGCTGTATGGCTTCACGCAAAGCGACGAAATCTCGCTGCTGCTCCACCCCGGCGAACAGGCTTTTTCGCGCAAGCTGCGCAAATACAACTCGATTCTGGCCGGAGAAGCCAGCGCGTGTTTTTCGCTCCAGCTTGGAGAGATGGGCGTGTTTGACTGCCGGATCAGCCAGTTACCAGGATCGGATCTGGTCATCGATTATTTCCGCTGGCGGCAGGCGGACGCACACCGGAACGCCCTCAACGCGCACTGCTACTGGATGCTGCGCCACCAGGGCGAAACCGTCCAGCACGCCACGGCGAGCCTCGAAGGCTTATCGGTCGCGGAGAAAAACGAGCTGCTGTTCAGCCACGGGATCAACTTCAACGATCTTCCCGCGTGGCAGAAGCGCGGCATGGGGCTATATTGGGAGACCTACGAAAAAGAGGGGCTTAACCCGATCACGGGTGAAACGGTGTACGGCAGCCGCCGCCGCATCAAACGCGACCTGGAACTGCCCATGACCGAAGCCTACGACAACTTGATTCTGACCCTGCTCGCCGCCAGCTGAATCACGGAACAAAACGGGGAAGCGTCTTGATATGCAGCCCGCTCCCCCGATCCCAACTCAACGCGTCTCTCCTACAGCTCCGCCGGAACCACGATCTCGCCGCGTTCCCCGGCGCGCAGCATTGCTTCCATCAGCGCCACGTCGAGCAGCCCTTCTTCCGGCGTATCCAGATGCGGCTCGCCGGTGAGCACCGAGTGCGCGAACGCGTCCAGTTCCGCCTGCACGTCGCTAGCCGCCGGAACCTGAATCGTATCCGTGTTCCCGCCGCTGGTCAGTTCGATCACCTGATAGCCGCTGATGCGCAGCGCGCCGCCGTCGCCGACCACGTCCAGCGTCGGCGTCCACGGTGCGCCCGCCGCGAACGTGATGCTGTACGCGCCCAACGCGCCGCTCTCGAAGCGCAGCGCCGCGCTGATCGTATCGACCGGGTTCAGGTCGGGCCGCACCTGCCGCGAAAATCCGCTGACGCTCGCCACTTCACCCAGCATCATGCGCAGCGCCGCCGCGCGGTGCACGCCGCCGTCGAGGATGAATCCGCCCTGGAATTCGCCCGTCCGGCGCCACTCGGTGTGGTAATACTTGTTGCTCGTGTCCATCGTCACGAACTCGTTCCACGTGCACATCACCGGCTTCCCGATGCGCCCCGCCGCGATCAGGTCCGCCGCCGTACGGAACAGCGTGTGATAGCGCCAGTTCTCCGCGACCATCCACACCTTGTCCCGGTGATCGCCGTAAAAGTCCAGCAGCGCGCGCCCATCCGCCACGCTGGGAGCCATCGGCTTTTCGCTGACGACGTGCTTGCCCGCGACCAGCGCCCGCCGCACCGCGTCGGGAATCAGCGGGATCGGCAGCGTGATGTCTACCGCGTCGATGTCCTCGCGGGCCAGCAGCGCGTCCAGATCGGTATACGTTGCCACCTCGTGCCCGAACAGCGCCGCAACCGTGTCCGCCGATTTTTGCGTGCGGCTGTACACGGCCACCACTTCGATCTGATCGCCCAGCGCATTGAGGGCGGGCACATGCGCATCGCGGGTGAAAATTCCTGCGCCAACCAGGGCGAGCCGTACCGGCTGATCGGTCATTATGTATTCTCTCCTAAGGGGAAAATGGATGTTGATCCATCCGCTGCGAGATGCTCAAAAAACAGCAGGTAAAACCAGATGGATTTTTAACTATTTCTCATCAATTCACACTTTGCATCTACGTCAAGCGTAGTATAATTAGTGTAACAGTCTGCTGGACCGCGGTCCAACAGTTCCATACTATCGTCTCGTGTCGTATAGGTCGGCCCAGCCATCAGGCATACGGGTTCGGCTTATTTTTTCGGAGGCAACATGGAGCAAGAAACCCAGAACATCGAGGAACTCACCGAACCTCCTGGTCATGATGTTACTGATGAACCTCCCGGCTTAGGCCCATTGCCCCACGTTTGGTCGACTCCACCGCACACAACCGTCAGCACAACACAACCGCAGACTCAGTCCACCCCACGCCCCGCGCTGTGGGCCGACGTTCCTGACGACAAGTGGAATGATTGGCGCTGGCAGCTTGCCCACCGGCTGAACTCGCTGGACGAGCTGGCGCAGATCATCCATCTGATGCCGGAAGAAATTGACGGGCTGACGGCAGACGACAAATTCCGTGTTGATATTACGCCCTACTTCGCCAGCCTGATCGATCCCGACGATCCGCACTGTCCGGTGCGCCGTCAGGTGATCCCGCTGGGCCGCGAACTGCAGGCGTTTGAAGGTATGATGGAAGACAGTCTGGCCGAGGATAAACACAGTCCCGTGCCCGGCCTCGTCCATCGTTACCCTGACCGAGTACTGATGCTGGTGACGACGCAGTGCGCCAGCTACTGCCGCTACTGCACGCGCAGCCGCATCGTCGGCAATCCCGGCGCGAACTTCAGCAAGGCCGAGTTCGAGCTTCAGCTCGACTATCTGCGCCGCACGCCCCAGGTGCGCGACGTGCTGCTCAGCGGCGGCGATCCGCTCACTCTGGCTCCTAAGCTGCTGGACTACATCCTGTCCAGCCTGCGCGCCATCGAGCACATTGAGATCATCCGCATCGGCACCCGCGTACCGGTCTTCCTGCCGCAGCGCATCACGGACGAGTTCTGCGACATGCTGCGCCAGTATCACCCGCTGTGGATGAACATTCACGTCAACCACCCGAAGGAAATCACGCCCGAACTCAGCCGCGCGCTCGACAAACTGGCCTGCGCGGGCATTCCGCTCGGCAACCAGAGCGTGCTGCTGGCCGGGATCAACGACAGTGTGAATATCCAGCGCGAGCTGGTGCACAAACTCGTGAAGAACCGCGTGCGCCCCTACTACCTCTACCAGTGCGATCTGGTCAAGGGTGCGGGGCACTTCCGCACCACCGTCAGCAAGGGCATCGAGATCATCGAGGGGCTGCGCGGCCACACCAGCGGCTACGCGATCCCGACCTACGTGGTCGATGCGCCCGGCGGCGGCGGCAAGATCCCCGTCATGCCGCAGTACCTGATCAGCCAGGCGCCCGGCAAAGTGGTCCTGCGCAACTACGAGGGCTACATCACGACCTACGACGAGCCGATGGACTACGATCCGACCATGATCGACCACCTGGACCGACAGGCCGTGCAGCGTGACGAGCCGGGCCAGTCGGGCGTGATCGCCCTGCTGGAAGGCCGCGCATCGACCATCAAGCCGGAAGGCTTCGACGAGACGCACCGCCGCAACGGCATCCAGCACCGGCTGAACATGAACGACGACAAGTGGCAGCGCTTCCACATGGGCGACGTGCTTGACGCGCTCAACCTCACGCCCGTGGCGGACGACACCCCGGACGTCGTCGGGCTGACGCCTGTCCGCGCCAACGACCATCCCAACGGTAACGGGCACAACGGCAATGGACACAAGGGCAGCGGATCAAACGGGCACAACGGGCACGGTCAGAACCCTAATGGTAATGGCCGCTCCAAGCCACGCACCCCATAACTGACTGACGGAGCCAGTTGGGAGGAGGCGCACGGTTGTGTCTCCTCCCCTATCACACCTCAATTCCTTATTCATCGACTGATCATCTGGCCGGACGCAGTGCTGGCCCTGCAAGGAGCGGACCCCCATGCGCATCGCTGTATTGGCGAACTTGAAAAAAAACGCCCCCACCTGGGACGGAATGGCTGCCGACCAGTGGGACGATCTCGACAGCCCCAAGACCACCGACGCGATTGTGGCCGCGCTGCGCAGCGCCGGGCACGAGGCGGAATTCGTAGAAGCGAGCATTCTGCCCCCCTGGAGCATGATCGATCGCCTGCAAGCCTTCCAGCCCGATCTGTGCTTCAACATCGCGGAGAGCCACTTTGGTGATGGCCGCGAAGCGCAGATCCCGGCGGTGCTCGAAATGCTGCGCCTGCCCTATACCGGCAGCAAAGTCCTGACCCTGGCCCTCGCGCTCGACAAGCCCATGACCAAGCGCGTGCTGATGTATCACGGCCTGCCCACGCCCGAATTCCAGGTCTTCGAAAGCCCCGACGAGCCGATTGACATCGACCTCGTGACGGCGCGCGGCGAGCTGCGCTTCCCGATGTTCGTCAAGCCCAGCCGCGAAGGGACCAGCATGGGCGTCAGCGCCGAAAGCATCGTGCGCACCGTCGCGGAGCTGCGCGCCCAGGTCGATAAACAAATTAAGCTCTACAACCAGCCGATCCTCTGCGAGCACTTCATTGAGGGCCGCGAAGTGACCATCGGCATGATCGGCAACCTCAGCCCCACTGCCGCCCGGCGCATCAACGAGCGCAGCGGCGGGTGCAGCACGGAAGGCATCACCTTCCTCGCCCCGCTCGAAGTGGATCTGGGTGCCTACGATGAATCCGAGGCGGGCCTCTACACCAACTATATGAAGACCGATCTGGCCGACGACTTCCACTACTTCTGCCCGGCCCAGCTCGACCCGGCCATGCAGGAGCAGTTGTTCGAACTGGCGGCAGCGGTTTTCTGCGTCACAGACTGCAAAGACGTGGCCCGCGTGGATTTCCGGCTGGACCAGTACAACGACAACAAGCCCTACATCCTGGAAATCAACCCGCTGCCCGGCCTCAATCCCGGCTACAGCGATCTCTGCATCCAGGCCAACGCGAGCGGCTGGACCTACGAGCAATTGATCAACACGATTGCCGATCTGGCTGCCGAGCGTCAGCAAGTTGGTATAGGTGCACAAACAGAATCGTAAAGACCCGCCGTTTTCCGATGCCGGAGCAGCCGATCGGGTGAAATGCACAATGCCCTGCCCCGGCATTTTTACGGTTCTTTACCTGTTGTTCTCCCGGCTTTAGGATATAATCGCTGTATCGACATTATCGTTGTAAGGATTGCCCGACTCACCTCGGGCGTCTTTTTGTTGCCCGGCCCCTATGTGCCGCCGGGACCGCAGTGGAAAGTCACCAGCAACTATGGCATCGGAAAAGAATAACGAAAGTCACTTTTCGCTAAGTCACCTGCTGTTCGGGAAACCCCTCGCAACAACGGCACTTCCCCACCAAACGGTCAGTAAGCCCATTGGCTTGGCCGTCTTTGCTTCTGACGCGCTCTCCTCGACCGCCTACGCGACCGAGGAAATCCTGATTATCCTGGCGCTCGCCGGGTTAAGCGGGTCAACGCTTGGCCTTTCGATCCCGATCGCAATCGCCATTGCGATTTTGCTCGCCGTCGTCACCATCTCCTACCGCCAGACGATTTACGCCTATCCCAACGGCGGCGGCGCGTACATCGTCGCGCGGGACAACCTGGGCGAGCTTCCGGCCCAGATCGCGGGCGCGGCGCTGCTCACCGACTACATCCTCACCGTCGCGGTGAGTGTGTCCTCCGGTGTAGCGCAGATCACGTCGGGTATCCCCGACCTGCTGCCGTACCGGGTCGAAATCGCCCTCATCGTCATCGCGCTGATCACCATCGTGAACCTGCGCGGCGTGCGCGAAAGCGGGCGTATCTTCGCCGTACCGACGTACTTCTTCATCGGCATCATGTTCATGACGCTCATCATCGGGTTCATCCGTCAGGCAACCGGGGATCTCGTGGACGTGACGGGCGTCGAGCCTGTTCACGCGGGCACGCAGGCGCTCACCCTGTTCCTGGTCTTGCGAGCCTTCTCCAGCGGGTCCGCCGCGCTGACCGGTATCGAGGCGATCTCGAACGGCATCACGGCCTTCAAGGAGCCGCGCAGCCGCAACGCCGCGGTCACGCTCGTCTGGATGAGCGGCATCCTGATCACCCTGTTCCTGGGCATCACGCTGCTGTCCCGCGCGATCCACGCCATTCCGAGCGAAACGGAAACGGTCATCTCGCAGTTGGGCCGCACCGTCTACGGGGAAGGCAGCATCCTGTACGCTGCGACCCTGGTCGGCACGGCGCTGATCCTGCTCATGGCCGCCAACACCAGCTACGCGGACTTCCCGCGCCTCGCGGCGCTGGCCGCCGGTGACGGCTTCCTGCCGCGCCAGTTGACCTTCCGCGGCGGGCGTCTGGTTTTTTCGTGGGGCATCGTCGTCCTGGCGATGTTCGCCTCGCTGCTGGTCATCGTCGGCGACGCGCGCACCAACGCCCTGATCCCGCTCTACGCGATCGGCGTATTCCTGAGTTTCACCATCTCGCAGGTCGGCATGGTGATCCATCTGCGGCGCATCGGGCGCATCCCGCCGGGTGAAAAAGTCCAGGGCCGCGAAACCATCCTGGAATACGACAACCACTGGAAGACCAAGAGCTTCATCAGCGGTTTCGGCGCGGTGTGCACCTTCATCGTGATGATGGTGTTCGCCATCACCAAGTTCACCTCCGGCGCGTGGTTCGTGATCGTGCTGATCCCCACGCTGGTGTTCGTCTTCTTCCGCATTCACAGCCACTACAAGCGTGTCGCCCGCGCACTGAGCTTGCAGGGCAAGCCGGTGGAGATCAAGCGGCGCACCGTGCAGACCATCATCCTGGTGGACGACGTGCACGCCGAAACCGTGCGCATGGTGAACTTCGCCAAGTCGGTGGGCGACCCCTGGCACGCGGTGCACATCGGTGTGAACCCCGACAAAGTTGCGATCGTCCGGCAGAAGTGGGAAGAACGCATCGGTGAGGGTGAGCTGGTCATCATCCCCTCGCCCTATCGCCTGCTTGCGGAGCCGCTGCGCGAGTACATCGAGAAGCTTCAGGCCGAGCAGCCGGACAGCTTCATTCACATCATCCTGGGCCATCTGGCGATGCCCAACTTCTGGGAGCAGGCGCTGCACCAGAACACGGCGCTGGTCTTCAATCTGGCCCTGGCCGGGATGGAAAACATCGCCGTGACCGCCGTCCCGTACCAGATCCAGGACCCGGACAAAAAAGATGTCATAGACATCGCCTGATCGTCCATCGTCATCCGCTATAGTTTGGGACATCCCGCGAATGTGGGATGTCCCGTTTTTTCGCACCGTGAGGGAGCACAACGGGCCATGCATCAGCCAAGCGATTATCGACACCCTCACGGGAGCATGCTAGACTAAGCCCCATGATACGCCGGAATAACTTTACGCTGCGCCGGGCTGGTTTTGGCCTGGCTGTTCTCTTGGCCGTTTGGATCTTGTCCGCTTGTGGCGGCAAAGAAACCACTATTCCCGTTTACGTGACGCCCACCCCGCCCCCGGACACGGCAACGCCCACGTCACCGCCGCCCACCGTGACTGCCACACCCGCCGAAGTCGGGCAGGTTCTGGGCAGCCTGACGCCCATCACGCCCACGGAACCGGTGACGCCCACGGCCACCTACCCGCCCGGCGTGAGCTTTGGCCCGCTGATGGGAGTGCCGCGCACTGCGACGTCCAGCCCGCCCGGCGCGACCGCCGAGCAAATGACCGGGACCCCCACACCTGCATCCTTCGGCCCGATGGTCGGTCCCAACAACACGCTGCTGCCGACCGAAACGCACGTCGGCCAGACACCCAATCCCAACGTAACCTACGGGCCGATGGTCGGCCCCGATAACACGCTGATGCCGACCGAAGTGCGCACCCCGGTGCCCGCCTATCCCACCGTGGTGCCAACCAGCGGCCCCAGCCCGACGCCCGGCCCGGCGCTGGAAGCCGACATGCTCGGCATCCAGATTCATCCGCACATCGACAGCGACGACTTTTACGCCGCGCTCGCCAACGCGCACGACCTCGGCGTGACCTGGATTAAATACCAGTTCAACTGGTCCCTGCTCGAATCGTCGCCCGGCCAGTACACCGATCTGTTCTACATGCTGCGCCTGTACGTGCAGGAAACGCACAAGCAGGGCTTCAAGGTGATGATCGGCGTCACCAAAGCGCCGCTCTGGGCGCGCACGGCGAACGGCGACGGGCAGAAGCCGGAAGACGGCCCGCCCAGCGATCCGCAGGCATTGGCGAACTTCCTCAGCGGTATGCTGAGCATGATCGGCAGCGACGTGGACGGTCAGCCCTACATCAGTGCGATCGAGGTCTGGAACGAGCCGAACTTACAGCGCGAGTGGCAGGGTCACCCGCTGACAGGCGCGGAATACATGCGCTACTTCGTTCCGGCCTACAGGGCCATCCGTGCCTATTCGCCGCTGATCACCGTGATCACGGCGGCCCCCGCCCCCACCGGCGATTCAGTGGAATCAGCCGACGACCGCGAGTGGCTGCGCGAGCTGTACAGCGCCGGGCTGGCGCAGTACGGCTCAGATGTCGCCGTCGGGGCGCATCCCTACGGCTGGGCCAACCCGCCCGACGCGCGCTGCTGCGGCGGCTCGACCGACGGCTGGAACGAAAGCCCGCAGTTTTTCTTCCTCGACACGCTGGAAGATTACCACGACATCATGGTCAATATGGGCCACAGCGGCGCGCAGATCTGGGTAACCGAGTTCGGTTGGGCGACCTTCGACGGTCTGGTCACCGCCAGCGGCAGCGTGCCCGCCGCCCCCACCGGATCGGGCTTCTTCAGCTACGTGAACAAGCAGCAGCAGGCCCAATACACCGTGCGCGCCTTCGAGATCGGCCAGAGCAGCCTGCCTTACGTGGGCCCGATGATCCTGTGGAACCTGAACTTCGCCACGCTGGACGGCGCGGTAGACCAGTCCGACCAGCAGGCGGGGTACGGCCTGCTCGACAGCTACTTCCAGCCGCGCCCGGTCTACTACGCGCTCAAGCAGGCGCCGAAGCAGTAAACGGCAAGCCGTCCGAGCAGGTATTTTGATACGTTTTTGTAGGGGCGGGTCATAGACCCGCCCTGCTCTTTATACGTCCCGAACGAAGATACGTCCCCTGCGCACAACACGTCTGACACTGCTTTTCTCCCCTCTCCAACCCAGATTGGAGAGGGGCCGGGGGTGAGGTCGCGGTTGCTTTTACCGGTCCCTGACCGCTGATCGCCAGATACAAAAACGGGCGGATGCCATCACAGCACCCGCCCGTTCGTTTCGAGTCGGTTCAGTCCATCGCCGGGGAACTAGTCCTCGTCGATGTCTTCCATCTCTTCTTCGTCTTCCACGACGGCTTCGAGGGAGTCCATCTCGTCGTCTTCTTCGATTTCCTCTTCCTCATCATCGTCATCGTCTTCGAAGTCGTCGTCTTCGAGGTCTTCCTCTTCGTCCTCGAATTCCTCTTCCTCGACCACGAAGTCCTCGTCGTCCAGATCGTCCAGATCGACCTCGTCCTCGTCGTCCTCGTCAAGTTCGTCGTTGCCGTCGGACTTCAAGAGCGCCGCTTCGAGCTGGTCGTTATGGAACGCCGTGTCGCGGTCCTGGTAGGTGTGGAAACCCGTGCCCGCCGGGATCAGCTTACCGATGATCACGTTTTCCTTCAGGCCGTACAGGTGGTCCGCCTTACCTTCGATGGCCGCGCCTGCCAGCACCTTGATCGTGTGCTGGAAGCTCGCCGCCGAAAGGAAGCTGTCGGTCGTCAGGGCGGCCTTCGTCACGCCCAACAGCACCGGGATAGCCGCCGCCGGTTCCTTGCCCTGCGCGATCAGGCGCTCGTTCATGTCAAGGAACATCAGCTTGTCGATCAGCTCGCCCGGCAGCAAGTCGCTGTCGCCGCTGCGCGTGATCTGGACCTTGCTCATCATCTTGCGGATGACGACCTCGAAGTGCTTGTCCGCGATGTTCACGCCCTGGTTGCGGTATACCTTCTGCACTTCCGTCAGCAGGTAGTGCTGCGCGGCTTCCGCGCCCAGGATGCGCAGGATGCGGTGCGGGTTCTTCGACCCTTCGGTGAGCTGCTGGCCCGCCGACACCTGCATGCCTTCGAACACGTCTTCGAGCAGACGCGCGTTCTGCGGAATTTCGTAGTCGCGCACGTCTTCGATCTCGGAGCGGACGAACACCACGTTATCTTCGATGTACACTTCGCCCGTCATCTCGGCCAGGATCTCGTCGCTGCCGTCCGGCTTTTCCGCGACGATCTGCCCTTCCTTGATCTGCGCGCCGTCCTCGACCAGCAGCTTCCACCCCTCAGGGATGTCGTGCTGCTCGCTGCGGACTTCGCTGTTGATCACGCGGGCGATACGCACGCCTTCCTTACGCAGCAGGCGCAGCGTGCCGCTGATGTCCACGACGACCGCTTCACCCTTCGGCTTCTTGCGGGCTTCGAAGAGTTCCTCAACGCGCGGCAGACCGCTGGTGATGTCGCCACCACCCGCCGCCACACCACCGGTGTGGAACGTACGCAGCGTCAGCTGCGTGCCCGGCTCACCGATCGACTGCGCGGCGACGATACCGACCGCCGAGCCGATCTCGACCAGCTCGCCACGACCCAGGTCGCGCCCGTAGCACTGGGCGCAGATGCCGTGGATCAGGGCGCAGGTCATCGGGCTGCGAACATACGCGAACTCGACCACCGCTGCTTCGAGGTGATCCGCCACGTCTTCGTCGATCATTTCGTTGCGGCGCACGATGAGTTCGCCCGTCTGCGGGTCGTACATATCGCGCGAGGCCACGCGGCCAATGATACGCTCGCTCAGGTTCTGGCCCGCCACGTCCACTTCGGGCAGCGGCACGCCGCGCGCGTCCTGGTTGTTCGGGTGCGCCGGGTTCGGGATCTTGATCCCGGCCTTCGTGCCGCAGTCGTGACGGTTGATGATCATGTCCTGCGCCACGTCGACCAGACGGCGGGTCATGTACCCCGCGTCAGCCGTACGCAGCGCGGTGTCGGCCAGACCCTTACGCGCGCCGTGCGTGGAGATGAAGTACTCCAGCGCCGTCAGGCCCATGCGGAAGTGGCTGGTGATCGGCAGGTCGATGATACGACCGGACGGGTCGGCCATCAGACCGCGCATACCGGCCAGCTGCGTGATAGGACCGAAACCACCCTTCGTCGAGCCGGACAGCGCCATGACGGCGATCGGGCCGAACGGGTCCAGCGTGTCGCTGATCACGTCCTTCAGGTCCGACTTCGCACGGTTCCAGCTATCGATGGTGATCTGGTAGCGTTCTTCTTCGGTCAGCAGGCCGCGGCGGAAGTCGCGCTGCGCCGTTTCGACCGTCTGCGTCGCTTCGGCCAGGATGCCTTCGCGCTCGGCAGGTACGGTCAGGTCGGAGACGGCGATTGTCGTGCCCGACACGGTCGCGTAGTGGAAGCCCATGTTCTTGATGGCGTCCACAACTTCGGTCGTTTCTTCCGGCCCGAAGCGCTGGTAAACACGCGCCACGAGGTTTTGCAGGCTCTTCTTCGACACCGTGTCCTGGACGAAACGCATATCGTCCGGCAGGATGCGGTTGAAGATCGCGCGGCCAACCGTGGTCGGTTCGGGTTCCGGCTGCGGTTCGTGGCCCGGCTCGTCGTAGAAGTTACCGAGCAGGATCGGCGTGTGCAGTCCAACGATGCCGAGGCCGTACAGGTATTCAACTTCGTCGTTGTCCACGACGTGACGGCGCTCGAGCAGGTTGCTCAGCTCCAGGTTCACGTCGGGGTGTTTCTGCAGGTACTGGCGCATCTCGTATGCGTTGTGCACCAGCACGTCGAACTCGCCCGCGAGCAGACGCTGAACCAGCAGGTCGATCGGCTTCACCGCGCGACCGTTGACCTTCTCCGGCATGACAACCGTCACGTCGTTGTTCAGGTCGAGTTCGTGCTCTTCCACCTGGCGCAGCCCGGCGGAGTTCACCGCCACGCCGATGCGGAAGCCGCCTTCTTGCAGGCTGTCCCAATGGCGGAACTTGTCCGCGTCTTCCGCCCGCGTCACGATTTCGGCGGTCGGGTCGAGCGTCAGGTAGTAGTTACCCAGAACCATGTCCTTCGACGGCGCCACCACGGGCGAACCGTCGGCGGGCTTCAGCAGGTTCTTGGTGCTCAGCATCAGTTCGCGCGCTTCGGTCACGGCCTTGTCGCTCAGCGGCACGTGCACGGCCATCTGGTCGCCGTCGAAGTCCGCGTTGAAGGCCGAGCAGACCAGCGGGTGAATCTGGATCGCTTTGCCTTCCACGAGCTGCGGTTCAAACGCCTGAATACCCAGGCGGTGCAGCGTGGGCGCACGGTTGAGCAGTACCGGGCGTTCCTGGATCACTTCTTCCAGCACTTCCCAGACTTCAGGCCGCTCGCGCTCGATGATGCGCTTGGCGCCCTTGACGTTGCTGGCGTAGTTGTACTGGACGAGGCGGCTGATCACGAACGGGCGGTACAGTTCCAGCGCCATGATCTTCGGCAGGCCGCACTGGTGCAGCTTCAGCTTCGGACCGATGACGATCACCGAACGGCCCGAGTAGTCGACGCGCTTACCCAGCAGGTTGCGGCGGAAACGGCCCTTCTTACCCTTGAGCATATCGCTCAGGGACTTCAGCTCGCGGCGGCCCCGGCGGCTGAGCGCCTTGCCTCGCTGGCTGTTGTCGATCAGGCTATCCACGGCTTCCTGAAGCATACGCTTTTCGTTGCGCACGATCACGTCCGGCGCGCCCAGTTCCAACAGCCGCTTGAGGCGGTTATTGCGGTTGATCACGCGGCGGTACAGGTCGTTCAGGTCCGACGTGGCAAAACGCCCACCGTCGAGCTGCACCATCGGGCGCAGGTCGGGCGGAATCACCGGCAGCACCGTCAGGATCATCCATTCGGGCCGGTTGTTGCTCTTGATCAGACTTTCCACCACGCGCAGCCGCTTGGTCGCCTTCTTGCGGCGCTGCTTGCTGCGGGTGCTGCGAACTTCGTGCCACAGTTCTTTGGCGAGGCGTTCCAGGTCCATGTGACGCAGGATCTCAAGGAACGCTTCCGCGCCCATGTCGGCCTTGAAGACCTGGCCGTACTTCTGCTTCAGTTCGCGGTAGCGCGGCTCGCCCAGGAATTGCAGCGGCTGCAGCGAAAGCAGTTCGTCGCGGGCTTCGCTCGCCGCGCCGTGAATACGCGTCAGGCGGCGGTCCGTCTCCGACTGCACGCCCTGAATCTCGTCGGCGGCAGCGGTGGTGCGCTCGTCCATGCGCGCGTCCAGGTCGGCCAGTTCGGCTTCGCGGCGCGATTCGACTTCTTCCATGATGTCGCTCAGGCGGTCCTTCGCGGCCTCCTGAACGGCAGCCAGCATGCTGTGCTCGACGCGGTCGCCCTTGTCAGCGATCAGCACACCCGCCGCATCGAAAAACAGGTCCGACTGCAGCTTGGACCCCATCTGTGCCTCGATGCGGTCCTGAAGCAGCTGCGCCTCGCCCATCACGCCTTCGGAAAGGCGATCACGATCGGCGTTGTGCTTCTTATTGATGGCATCGATCTGAGTCTGGAGATCGCCCAGGTCTTCCTCGCGGATGGCGCGGATGTTTTCCTGCTGGTTCTCCATCTCCGACTGAATCTGTTCGATCTGGTCGGAAATCTGGTCGTCGATGCGGCGCAGCGCCTTCTGCCGCGACTCTTCGTCCACGTGCGTGATGACGTACTGCGCGAAATACAGCACGCGGTCGAGGTTGCGGCGGCTGACATCAAGCAGGATGCCCAGATAGCTCGGCACGCGGCGGGTATACCACACGTGCGCGACCGGCGCAGCCAGCTCGATATGGCCCAAACGCTCGCGGCGAACCGACGAACGCGTGACCTCAACGCCGCACTTATCGCACACGATGCCGCGATAGCGGACGTTCTTATACTTGCCGCAGTAACACTGGTAGTCCTTGGTGGGACCAAAGATGGCCTCACAGAACAACCCGTCCTTTTCCGGTCGAAGACGACGATAGTTGATCGTCTCAGGCTTGGTGACCTCACCATACGACCAGGAGCGGATTTGCTCGGGTGATGCCAAGCTAATACGCAGTGCGCTAAAGTCTTTCGCCTCCAAGGCGTGCCCTCCTCTGCGCTCGGGTGTTACCTATCCAACTGAAAGACATAACGAAATGTGCTACGTGATTGATGGTACAGAGTGGTTCGGTTAGGAACTGGTCAGAGCAACTGCGGATACCGATTAATCCCGGCATCAAAGCAAACAGCGCACGAAACACCCCGTTCCTGCGCTTAGTCCCTTATCTCATTTTCGATTGGGGAGAAGTCTCACTTGTCCGCACCTGCCAGAAAAACCCTGGTCCTACCGCCTTATCCAGTATTGGCGTACCTGATGTCAAGCGTCCCACGACCAAGGCCTTACTCATCGGCATTGCGAGCACCGGGAGCTACCAGTACAGCGCTCTCCCGTTGACTTACGACAATACGCCCGTTGATTCCGCAATTGCGCCAATGCCTGAGTATAGCAGATAGAGGCAAGAAGTCAAGCCCCGCTTTACTAAGTGGCTCGCTTTCTTGCCTTGGCAGTTGTTTTTATACCCCACAAGATATGCTCGTTATACCACGATCCCCTGCCCCACGCAACCAACTCACCGCGCCGGGGCGCAGCGGATCGTCCGTCCGTCTCCGGCAGCGCGAGCGCTCACAGCCCCTCCGAGTTCGCCACACAGCACGTCATGACGCTCCGCGCGCCAGAAACGACTGCACCGTTTTCACCACGTCGGACCGGCATGGATACCGCATCTCGCCCCAGTACAGGCGCGGGTCACCCAGCACATCCCAGTGAATCCCCATCATCCGGTACAACCGGAGCATCGAGGCCGTCATGGCGGCACAGGCATACGAAAATCCGCGTTTCCGCGACTCCTGCCACGCGAAGCTCATCAGTCCCAAAAAGAGTTCGTGCTGCGCCTCGCGCGGATCGTCTCGCAGCAGGATGCCGCGCCCGGTATCGACAACCTGCTGGTGTGGTTCGATTTCCAGGTTATAGGCCGCCTCGGTGGGCAGCGGTCGTCCGGGGGACGGAAACACGAGCCGCCCGACGATCGCCCTCTGACCGTCGCGCCACCCCACCAGATGCAGCGCCCGCTCGTCGTAGTCGTCGCGCTCCAGCCCGTCCGGCATGTCGGCGGGCTGCGCCCAGCCGTTCCGAATCACCTCAGCGAAGCGTGCCCGGTACACGGCCTCCCGTTCTTCCGGCGACTGCGCGGTGGTGAAGTGAATGCCAGGGTTGATCTGCATAAACTGCCGGGCGAAGTCGTCCCAGAGTTCGGCAGCGCGATCCACCGTGAAATTCTCAGACATCTACCGGGCCTGCTCGATTTCGCGCGGCTGGCGAGCGCTATTCACCGGCTGTGCCCAGCGGCACGACATCCCCCGCGATGTGGTAGTAGGCGGCCAGCGGCTCCGTGGACGACCGGAAGCCCTGCCCGAACATGGTGAACCGGGCGAGCAGATCCGGGTGCCCGATCTGGTACGACTGGCCGTTCAGCGTGAACGGATTGGCGGCGCTCTGCGTGGTGTCCGAATGCACCAGCAGCACGCCGATATTAGGCTCCTGAACGTTGAGCATACTGAACAGGCGGCCCTCATACGAAGCGACGAGCGTCCCCGCCTCAAACGACTCGGGCGAGTCAAAGCTGATCCCTGCCGGTGTCTCGTTGTAATAAATGTTGAACGTGCCGTTGGTCGTGGCGGCAAAGATATTCTGGAAGTTGGAGCGTCCGTCGGCTGTGGCTCTTGCGACGAAAGTGAAGTGCGCACCGGCTTCGCTCCGCATCATGGCCAGTGTGTCCTCGGTAAACAGCAGGTCGCCGGGCATATCCCGCAAATAGGTGATATAGCCATAGCTGGTGAGGTCGAACACGCTCTGGTCGATTTTCCCGATGAACTCTATGGCGTTTTGGCCGTCCGGCCCGGTGCCGATTTCGGTGGGCGCGCCCTGCGCGTACGCTCCGCCCGATACCAGCGCTACCGCCGCCACGATGCCCAACAGAAGGGTGCACAGCCGCTCGATCTGCTTCATCGTAAATCTCCTTGGGATGCTAGAGAGGTTTTAAGATTGGAGGCGGACCCGGCCTGCAAAACTTCGGGATCCAGGCATTCGAGGCAAGCGCACACCGGTCAATCGACGTGAACGAGCTTGGCCTCCCAGAACGAGCCTGTCGGGGTGAGATCTACACGCGATCGCGCATCGCAGCGCAAAGCGGCTGCCAGAGCGCCATCTATCCTTCCATTATCGACTATCTTAAACGCCTGTCAAGGGATCTATCGACGAGGAAGAACTCAGGCTGTCGAATGCAGGAGGGGTTTAAAGGGCGCTCAACCGCAGCGCCCCTCGTTACACCGACGCCCAGCAACCGGCGTCAAATCCGCTCAGCGCACGGACAATCGCGCAGGCTTCAGCAGCTCGATCTGCGTGATCCGCAGCGGGTCATCCTCGACCGGCATGACGATCGCGCGGGCGACTTCGAGCCGCGTGGGGAACCCGCCCGAAATCTCAAGCTCGTCCTGCCCCGGCCCGATCTCGTCCGCCACGATATCGATCTCGCTGCCCGCCGAGTTGAACGCCGTCATGCGGAAATCGGCGGCCCGCGACGCGCTCAGTGACGCGATCACGCCGCTGACCGGGCTGCGCTCGATCACGATCGCCAGCGCCCCGCCCGTGCACGCATCCGGCGCATCCGGCAGGCCCGTCCCCAGATAGCGCGACGATCCGCTCACGATCACCCACGGCACGCTGCCCGCGCATTCGGCATCATCCCCGTCCGGCACGACTTCCAGGCGGAAGCCCCACCCCGAAAACGCGTCCGGCGGCACGGCCATCGACGCATCGATCAGGGTGCCGTCCGGCAGGCTGTCGAACGCCACCACGAAGTTGCCGTCGCCGGTCACCACGGGATAGCGCGCAGTGTTATTGAACTCGTCCGTTTCCGGCACGGCGCTGTCCACGTCGATCCGCACTTCGGACACGAACGCGCCCCACCAGTTGAACACGTGCGGAATGAACAGCGCCGCGCTGTCACCCTGCGCCAGCCCTGCGCTCTCGCCGGTGAAGCCCGGCGTCTCGTCCAGCACGTCCTGGCTGAAATCGTAGCTGAACGGCCCGACTGGCCCCGCGCCCGCGTTGCGCACGTGCACGATGATCGCGGCTTTTTCGCCCGGCGTCGGGTGCGGCGGGAATACTTCGACGCTGTCGATCACCAGATCCAGCGCTGCCGGAGGCGGTCCATCGCCGCCCCCGCCGGGCCGGAACAACAGCAGCAGCCCGGCCACGATACCCATCATGATCAGCACCGCCGCCACCGGTACGATCACCCCCGACTGCTGCCACGCGGGACGGTGCGCGGCGCGTGTCGCGGTGATCTCGAACAGCACGCCGTCCGGCGCGCGCATATACAGCACGGGCGTCGCCCACTCGATGCCACCGACCGCATGATCGATTGCGCGCCGCGCTTCCGCCATCGCGGCATCCACCGGCAGCCCTTCGGCCACGGCGCGGTAGAGTTCCTCCGAAAACGCGCGGGCCGCTTCTTCCCCGATCACCGTCTGCATGGCGATCACCGCCGGGATGCCGCGCTGCACGAGGCTGCTGGCGATCCCCGCAAACGGATCGTTGCCCGGTTCCGTCGCGCTCTGGCACGAATTGAGCACCGCCAGCCGGATCGCGTTTTCCTCGCTCAATTCCCGCGCGAGATCCTCCCCGCGCACCGGAAAACTGCTGCCCTCGCCGTACGGATCTTCGAGCGCAATCATGCCCTGGCGCGTGCCGGGGTCGTACATGCTGTGCCCGATGTAGTGGAAAACGTGGAATTCGCCGCTGCGCAAAACCCGTTGGAGCGTGCGCAGCGAGGCGTCTTCGAGCAACACCAGCTCGATCAGGCCGCGCTTGCGCAGTGATTCGGTTGCGGCTTGCAGGGCGTTCCATTCCGCCTGCTCGTCGATGGGCGGCATGTCGCGCGGGCTGGAAATCATCACCAGCACCCGCAGCGGCAGCGCGAAGCTGGGCCGGGGGCGGTTCGTCAGGCGGCGCGGATAGCGCACCAGCGGCGTGCTGCGTGACAGCGCGAGGTAGTCCACCGCCGGATCGCGCAAAAACTCCCACGGCAGGGTCGTCAGCGCCCCGGCATTATCGAGCGCCAGCTTGATGCGCAGCCCGGCGGCATCGTTAGCCCGGTTGCGGCTGGAAAAGTAGACCGTGTACACCTGCCCGGCGAACACCGCACCGAACAACGCCTCGCCGAACGATCGCGCGGTGGCGTCGCGCTGGGCATCGGTGGCGTTCGCCGTACCGCTCAGGATCGCCAGCGTGCGCCGCAGCTCGTCATCAGCGAACGGCAGGGTGAACTCGTTCGAAACTTCGGCCTCGCCCTCGCCGAGCGGCATCTCGGTGACGGTTGCACGGTAACGCCCGCCGCCGAGATCGTCGATCCGCAGCTCGAAGTCGAGATATGCTGGCCGGTTTTCATTCATGGACGGTTGCAGTCCCCCGCCTGATAACGCTGCCGCGAATAAGTCACCTCAAGGTTATACTTATCTTAGTCTATCACGCAACTTTCCGGCCAGGGGCACCTACACGGGTCCATCTGCCTTCAGCCGCCTTGCAGTGCTTCTGCAACCGCCACGAGGTCGGCTGCGCATCCGGGCGGAACAGCGCCTTCGGGCAGCGTCCTGACTTGCTCGATCACGTTGGCAAGTTGATCGGCTTGCGTGTCAGCGCCAGGCTGCTCAACGACGATCGGCGCGTCGCAGTTCGCGCTGATCGCTTGCAGTTGGTCAAGCGAAGGAGCCGGAACGATAAGTTGAACAGCGCCTCCGGGTAGAGCCGCGATGGGCTGCACCATGTCATCAAGGTACTGCGGCGTAGGAGGCCGGCGAGAGTCATCTTCCGGCTGCTCCATCTTCACCGCCATTACGCCCCCATAAGGGCTGTAGCCCATCATGCTGGGATACTCTGCCGCCGAGAAAGCGGTCAGGAGTTCCAACGTATCCGCGTTCCAGATGTAAACAGTGCCGGATTGGGACAGACCTGCAATTCTTGTCCCGTCCCCTGTCCACGAGAAACTAAACATGGCCTCAGGAAGCGGGTCCGATTCTAGAAGAACTTCGCCTATAGTCATATCCAAAATGCCGATTGAGGTCAGAAATGCCATGCCCGGGTCGAGTGGCGAAGGGGTGCTGCCCGGCGTCCCTTGAGGAACTCGTTTGGAGGCAGAATAAACGAGGCGTGTGTCATCGGCGTTCAACGTAAAGCCAAGCATGGACTCGACCGGCAGCGTGTAGCGTGCTGTCCGTGTTCTGCGATCGAGATCGAAAACAGACACGATTTTCCCGTCTCCCGAGATGATCTGTGTGCCAGCATGGTTCGACCTCACGTATTCGACTTGATAGCCCAACGGAACCGTTTCGATCAGACGTCCGTCAGCAGCATCAAAGATCGAAATTTCCGTCCCGGAACTTGAATACACTTGCGCCCCGCCGCGAAGCCCCCCGTACACCGTCACGTCGACATCGAACCGTACGTTCAGCGTGTCGGCATCCCATACCTGCGAGCCTACGATGAGCTGTGTCCCATCGGAACTCCATCCCCCATAAGCGCCATTCGCCATTTCCTGGTACCGCAGCAGTTGAAACGCCCGGTCATACACAAACACGCCGTTACTGGCGAAGACGGCGATCTCCATCCCATCGGGATTCCACGCAAGGTCATAGACGTGCAGCGGCGTTGCGTCCTGCGTGGAGGGTGCCGCTTTCACGGGCCAGCCGACGAGACTCACCGCAGCCAGGACCAGCAGTGCATAAATCCAGCTTGATTTCATAGGGCGGCCTTCTTTCTTCTGCTTAGGAAGCTTAGGAAACAAAAAGGGAGAGCCTGCGCTCTCCCCCCGTTGATCGCTCAAAACGGATCACCAACAACTGCGTTTTGTGTTACGCCCCCGCGCCAACCCGCGCCGAAAGGTACGCCTCCATGAAGCCGTCCAGGTCACCGTCGAGCACGGCCTGCGTATTGCCGCTCTCGTGCCCGGTGCGCGTATCCTTCACGAGCTGGTACGGGTGCAGCACGTAGGAGCGGATGGCGTTACCCCACCCCGCGCTGACGTGTTCGCCCTTCAGCTCCGCGAATTCTTCTTCCTGCTTCTGGCGTTCCAGGTCCAGCAGGCGCGACTTCAGCACCTGCATCGCGCGCTCGCGGTTCTGCGCCTGGCTGCGTTCGTTCTGGCACGTCACGACGAGGCCCGTAGGCAGGTGCGTGATGCGGATCGCCGTCTCGTTTTTCTGCACGTTCTGGCCGCCCG
>NZ_DAISHJ010000064.1:0-25898 GCF_036822615.1 Aggregatilinea sp.
GTCGCCCAGTCGCTCAACGGCCCTATCACTCTGCCCGATGGCACGGTGGTCACCTATGAGGATCTCTACCTCACGCTTTACCCGTACAACCCGCGCATCGGCACGCTGGCCTACGAGCCTGCGCTGATCTACGACCTCTCGATGCGCCACAACGATGTGCGGTCCGAAGCCCTGGCCTTACCCGACGATCGCCCGCCGTTCCTGACCGCGCCCGGCGATGAGCCGTCTCTGCCGGGTACAATCGGCGAATGCGCCGCCGTGCCGTCCGCCCAACCGCGCGAGGCGTTTGAACGAGAGTTGCGCGCGTCTACGATCCCGCCCTTCCTGGTAGACGCTGCGCTCGATCGCTACGATGCGGGCCTCGCCCGCTGCGCCGCGCTCGATCTGGACCACGCCGGAGCCCTGCGCTTCGACGCGCCGCTGGCCGTAAACCCGCCCACGCTGATCCTGCACGGCAGCCTAGACGCCGTTTCCCCGATTGCCGCCGCGTACGAGATCGCGGCGCTGCTGCCCGGCGCAGTGACCGTGGAATTTCCAGCAGCGGGTCACGGGCTGCTGGGCGCGCACGGGGACTGCGCGGCAGCGATCGCCCAACAGTTTTGGCACGATCCTCAGTCCACGCCCGATTTACGATGCGTCGCGTCCGGCGGAATCGCGTTCATTTTGCCCGGCTGGTACTGACCGGGTCCACGCCGCAACTCGCGCAGCTAATACAATCTCTATACACTCTAGGTCTAGAGTCCTGGGCAGAAACAGGATAAAATTGATAGGCATGGATCTAAACTTGCACCTTCTCAACAATCCCAACTTGCGGCCCCGAGACGAGGTGCGTATCGATCGCGTAGAGGCGGTCCCGTTCCCGGATGGGCGGCGCGTTCACGTCGAGGTCGAGGTCACGCCGTTCCGCGAGCGGCCCAATCTTGAGATCACGATGCGCAATGAGCAGGGGCGGAACGTAGGGGAAGCGAGCGTGATCGCCACCATGACGTTCAAAATGGAGTTCAATCTCCATTTGCGCGGCATCACCGACCCGGCGGGTCATTATGCCGTTGAGGTCGCGCTGTATTACGACGATCCGCACGCGCCGCAAGATCAGCGCCGTGTCGAGTTCACCATCCCCTCATCGCCAGAGAACGCTTGACCAGCCTGTTTCCTCTCGCCTCACGGCGATTTCCTTGCGAAGCCGCGCGCAGTCAGGGAGAGGATCGGACGATCTGGCCTCAAACGGCAAGGTAAACGGCGGGTAATATCGCTTGGGGACCCGTAACGCATCAGGTATACTAAACAACAGCGTGCCCTTTCCGGGCCAGTCAAAAGGGTGCGGCCTCTTACTGTGTGGCAGAGCGAAGGCAGCGCGGCAGCGTGAACGGACGAAAGCTCGGCAAATACGAGATTATCGAGCGTATTGGCCGTGGAGGGATGGCCGAGGTCTACCGCGCCTATCACTCCGCGCTTGATCGCTATGTGGCGATCAAGATTCTGCACCCCTTCCTCTCTGACGATCCCGAATTCAAAGACCGCTTCGAGCGCGAAGCGCGCAACGTTGCCAAGCTGAAGCACCCCAATATCGTCCAGGTCTACGACTTCGACTACGATCCCGAGGGCGAAAGCTACTACATGGTGATGGAGCTGATCAACGGCCCCACCCTCAAGGATCGCCTGTTTGACCTGGGCAGCGTCGGCCAGCATTTCGCCGTCAACGACACCCTGCACATCATCGGCAGCGCCGCCGAAGCCCTGGCCTACGCGCACGCGCGCAACATGATCCACCGCGACGTGAAGCCCGCCAACCTGATGATCGATGAGGATTCGCGCGTCGTCCTGACGGACTTCGGCATCGCCAAGATCGTGACCGGCGCGCAGTTCACCTCGACGGGCGGCATGATCGGCACCCCGGCCTACATGGCCCCCGAACAGGGCATGGCCGAGCCGGGCGACGAGCGCTCCGACATTTATTCGCTCGGCGCGATCATGTACCAGATGACCACCGGGCGGCTGCCTTTCGACGCCGACACTCCGCTGGCCGTTATCCTGAAGCACCTCAACGAGCCGCTGATCCCGCCCAGCGACATCGCGCCCGACATTCCCGAGCCGCTTGAGCGCATCATCTGCAAGTCACTGGAAAAAGACCCAACCAATCGCTACCAGTCCGCTATCGAGATGCTGCAAGACATCGACGAGATGTCCGGGCCGAACCGCCGCCCGCGCCAGTACGATACCCTCGCGTGGATGCAGTCCAACGGCCAGCTCTCCACCCGTGAGATGGCTCCTGTGCTCAGCGAAGGCGGCAGCCGGGGCCGTATGCGCCCGGCCCGCGTGATTGCGCTGGCGCTGGCAGTGACGCTGCTGGCAATCGTGGGACTGGCGAGCTTCAGCAGCGACGACGGGTTGTTTGCCAGCTTCCTGACCACGCGCAGCACCGATACCCCGGCAGTAACCGAAACACTCGCCGCCCAATCGCCTACGGGCGCGGCAATCGCGCTTGGCGAAACCGCCGATCCAGCCGAAGCCACGCCCAGCGAAACGTCCGATCCGACCGATACAATCGAGCCGTCGATCACGCCGACCGACCACCCGACCCTGACGGGCACGCCCGATCTCACGCAAACCGCGATCGTGATGCTGGCGACGACCGTCGCCGCCGCGCCGCCCACACCGGACATGACGCAAACCCTGGCCGCGTGCGACTTCGGCTACATCGTCGTCGGCCCCGAAAATCTGGGCATTCCGCCCTCCACGCTGCCCAAAGATTACAACAATCCGCGGCTGGTCCGCGCCAACCAGGATTTCACGTTTGAGCTGATCCTCAAAAACACCGGGGCGTGCGCCTGGCCGAAGCGTGTGCGCCTGCGATACAACGAAGAACTCTCGATGAATCCCGAAAACCTGGATCTCGAGCCGATCTACGATGCCTGCCAGGACACTGAACTGCGCGATCCCGTCAACTTCGCCAATCAGGCGCAAACCAATTTTTACTTCCAGCAGGCCGTGGATGTAGACGAGCAATCCGACGCGCTGATCTTCACCGGGACCGGTCCCCGTGTATACGGGTGCTATTACGGCGTGTGGGACGTGCTCTACCCCGACAGCAACGTGCACATCGGCAAGCCGCTGCTGATGGCGATCCGGGTGTGGGGCGCAAACTAGGACGGCTCATATTTGAGCGGCGTTTCTCCGTCGCCCGTCTCCCAACAGATCCAATCACAGATCGAAATGAGCGGGTTCTATGCCCGCTCTTTTTTTGCCCTGACGCCAGCAGCGCCGCCCCTCCGCGACTGCCCCCACCCGCCTGACGCATGTCGTTGGGAAGCCGTCAGCAATGCGATTGCCAGTCGTCCGGAAATCCATTAGACTGAAAGCGTACACTGACTGTAAGAGTCACTGCCACAGTCTCACTATGAAGACATTATCACCTGGGGGAATTATGACATCTTGGGCCATGCGCACTTTCACACTCCGTCGCCCCACGCTTGCGCTTGGGATCACACTGCTGCTCGCCGCCGCACTACTTTATGCGAGACCCGTCGCGGCCCAGGGTGGCACCACGCATACGGTTCAGGCGGGGGAAAACCTGTTCCGCATCGCGCTCCAATACAACACTTCCGTTGACGCGCTGGCAATGGCCAACGGCATCACCAATGCCGCCACGATCTACAGCGGGCAGGTCCTGATCATTCCCGGCGCGACCGGGCCAGTCACTGCCGACACGGCAGCGTCGGCGGTCATCCCGCTGGACGGAGCCTATGGCACGGCGCCGCAGCCGGTCGTTCAACAGCCCGTCGTGGTCCAGCCGACGCAGGCCCCGGTCGAAGTGGCAGCGGCGGCCAGCGGCGGCACGCACGTCGTCCAGCGCGGCGAAACGCTTGCCAGCATCGCCCGCACCTACGGCGTCTCGTGGACCGATATCGCCGCCGCCAACGGCATCGCCAGCCCGAATCTGATCTACGGCGGGCAGCAGCTTATCATTCCCAACGGTGCAGTCCAGCCACAGGCCGCTGCCGTCCCGCAGACCACCACCGACACCGCCGCCTCTGTCCCTGTTCCCGTGCCCGTCGCGGTGAGCGGTATCACGCACACCGTGCAGGCGGGTGAAGGACTGGCCTCGATCGCCAGCCGCTACGGGGTCTCCTGGCCCGATCTCGCCGCCGCCAACAACATCGGCAGCCCCTATACTATCTACTCTGGGCAGGTGCTCGCCATCCCGGCAGGCGGCTCGATTACGCCGCAGACCTACACAGCAGCCCCGGCCCAGCCCACGACCTCCGCCGGTAAGGAAATCGTGGTGGATCTCAGCGATCAGCGCGTTTACGCCTACGAAAACGGCCAGTTGGTGCGCAACGTGCTTGTTTCGACCGGGCTGTACAACACCCCCACCGTGCAGGGTGACTACCGCGTCTACGTCAAGTACGAGTCGCAAACGATGAGCGGCCCCGGCTACTACCTGCCCGGCGTGCCCTACGTCATGTACTTTTACCAGGGCTATTCACTGCACGGCACATACTGGCATAATAACTTCGGTCAGCCCATGAGCCACGGCTGCGTGAATTTGCCCACACCCGAAGCACAGTGGTTCTATGGCTGGGCGGAGATCGGCACGCCGGTTCACGTCCAGTACTAATTCAGTCGCAGTTCTTCCCGCGCAAACAAAAAGGCCGGAACGCTCCGGCCTTTTCTGATCTTCAGCGATTTAGTCGGGTCCGTCACAACCCCATCACGTCGCGGCGCACCATGTACAGCATCTGCATCGTCAGCAGCTCGCGCTGCGTGTTGCCATACACCAACTGGTCGCCCGCGAACGAGATGTGATAGTCGCTCGGATACGACAGATGCCAACCGTCCGGCTCCATGCCCTGATCCGGCAGCGGCTTCACGTAGTCCGGCAGCTCGATCAGCGGCATCTGGTACTCCGCCGCCATGTCGCGGATCACCCCGGTATACGCGGGCGTGCTGGCCCAACAGCCCTCTGTCAGCGCGACGGTGTAGGTCGTCATGATCGCAATCACGCCGCGATCGTTGAGAAGTTGCATCGCGCTTTTGAAGTCCGCCAGATATTCCTCGAACGGCGTGTTACAGGTGTCGTATGTGCCCATGTAGACGATCGCCACGCTGGGCTTATACGTCTGGATCGCGCAGTCGAGCAGGTTCGCCGCGTCGGGGCACACCGCCGGGTTGACGAACAGCGGGTCCATCAGCATATTCAGCGTCATGCCGTGCTCGGACGAGGGATAGTGCGCGCCGAACGCACCCGTCGAGTTATAAGCCTCCACGACAGATTGCAGGAAGGTATACTGCCCGAGATCGTAGTTCCCATAGCCGAACGCTTTCAGGAACTGCGGCTTTTCGTTGTTGCTGTCCCCGATCAAGATGAAGCTGTTCGGGTTGTTGCCCTGGGCCAGCCCGGCCTGATACACCTGCTGTGCGTGCGCGATCACGTCCGCCGAAAGCGGCGGCAGGGTGATCTCACCGCCGCCCTGGGCGTTCGGAGCAGCACTTGCGATGCGGATTGACGCATGGGTGGGAGAAGCTACCAATCCAGTTGCTAACAATACCATCACACTCAGCAGCTGACCGACAAATTTCCAACGGTTCCGTATTGACGTCACTCGATCTCCTTCGATGGGTAATTCCATCCCCGATCATCTCAGATCGAAGCGGATCTGCCAACCGCCGCCTGCACTACGGCGGCCTCGCGCGGCACGACACGACCACATATGGTTGCGGGCAAACGTCTGTCTGTGTCGTTCCAGGGAGATATACGCAGAATGAGGGTTCTGGGTGCAGAATTGCTTACAGACTTCCCCGCGCGCTGGCGTAATCGGCGGGCGTTTTGCCCACCATCGCCTTGAAGTCCTTGATGAAATGCGCCTGATCGAAGTAACCGAGATCCTGCGCCAGCCGCGCCCAGTTCACGCGGTGCTCGCTCGCGGCCAGCTCTGCGGCTTCGTACAGGCGGTAGCGTTTGATCACCCACTTCGGGCTTACGCCCACATAGTCGTGAAACCACCGTTGCAGCGCGCGCTTACTCAGTCCCAACCGTGCCGCGAGATCTTCCACTTTCGTCAGGGCGCGGTCTTCGACGATGCAGTTGACGATCCGGTTCACCTCGCTGATCGCCGCGTCCGGCGCGGGCAGCCGCTCGCGCAGAAACGTCTCGGCCTCTTCGATGCGCGCCTCATCGCCGTCGAGTGCCAGCACTGCCGCTTCGAACGCCCTGCCCTCGTCACCGAAGACCGCGTCCAATGGCAGCACCCGGTCGGTGAGCGCCGCCACTGGAGATCCCAACAGCGGGTAAAACCCGCCCGGCCTGAACTTGATCCCGAACGCGCCGCTTTTGCCTTCCAACCAGCGCGCGAACTTCCCGGTCGTCACGCCGAACACGCCGGAACGACCCGGCTCGATCACGACGTGCACGGACGGATAAGGTAGATTCTCCTGCAAATAGGGATCCCTGCCGCGCAGATCCCACGCCACGATCCAGAAGTGCTCGATGAAAAAGCTCAGATCCGGCGCGGGCACATAGCGTGCCAGCCGGAACATGCCCTCCTCGGCATTCAGGAGCCCCATCGCTTTGCCCTGCACGGTTTGCCGCATCAGCCCTGCTCCGCTACTCGCCGCGTTCACTCTCAGAGCATAGCACATAGGTTCTGAAGTCGTCGCGTTTTTACAATCTTTTTTCGCGCCGCACGCCTAAAATTGAACTAGATAGGCACGCACAAGGAGGCAGTATGAATCAGACACTCGTAGAAAAATGGTCGATGATCGAAGGCACGCACGCCATGCGTGACGAGTTCATGAACACGCTCACCGACGCGGATCTGGCCTTTAACCCCGGCGGGCAGGCCATGACCCTCGGTGCGCTGTGCCGCGAAATGGGTGACGTCGAAGCTTCGTACGCGCAATCGTTCAAGACCTTCACGCAGACCTTCGACGACCACAACTCCGATCCGGCGCTCGAAATCAGCGTTGAGAAGCTGCTGGACTGGTATCACACCCTGGACGCGGAAATGAAAGCCGCCGTCAATGCGCTGACGGATGGGGATGTCAAAAAGCCCATCTCGCGCGGCTTTGATATTCCGGTTGATTTTCAGCTCGACGTCTATATCCAGGCCCTGCTGATCTTCTTCGGCAAGGTCACCGTGTACCTGCGCATCATGGACAAGCCGCTGACCGAGAAGCTCCAGACCTGGATCGGCTGAGTCGACACGCGCCAGGGCAAAAAAACAGGCAGTGCCGGGTGGCGCTGCCTGTTTTGATCTGCTTGAACCGATCCGGCAGGGTTATCGTGCCGGAACGCTGGCCGCTTCTCGCCCGGCGCGGAACGCCGCGACGTTCTGCGCGACGACCGCCTCGCCCTTCCGCCCAAACACCGCGTCGATTGCGGCTTCGAGGTCGGCGGCATCCAGCGGCAAAAACGCCGACGCCGCACCCAGCAGCACCATGTTCGACGAGCGCACCGCGTGCAGATCCCGCGCGATCTGGACCGTATCCACCAGCCGCGAGCACGGAAACTGCTCCAGCGCGGCATACACGTCTTCCGCCTCGGGATAATTCGGGATGTTCACCACGGGCGTGCGGTCGGTGACGATCACCCCCGCCGGAGACAGGAACGGCACGTAGCGCAGCGCCTCCATCGGCTCCATCGCCAGCACCATATCCGCGTACGCCGTCGGGATCAGGTCGGAGTGGATCGGGTGATCGGCCAGCCGCAGATGGCTTTCGACCGCCCCGCCCCGCTGCGACATGCCATGCACTTCCGACTGCTTGATCGACAGCCCTGCCTGCCCGGCCGCCTGCGCGATGATCGCGGCGATGCTCAACACGCCCTGCCCGCCTACGCCCGCCAAAATCACGTCGTATTTCATGACTGGCCTCGCTTCCTGCGCCGGGCGGTTTCGAGACATTCGCGCCGCGCGATGATCACGGACACGTCCTCATACGCCAGTTCCTGCGCGATCACATCGGCGTTCACTTCGTGCTGGCGCGGCAGCGGCGTGATCACCCGGACGTGCTCCTGCGCGACGCCCAGTCCGCTCACGATCTGTTCGAGCACCCCGTTGGCCGGGGAGTCCTGCCCGCCGGTCATGGCGGTCGTTTCGTTGTCGAGGATGATCACCGTTACGGGCGCGTGCGCCTGCACCGCGTCCAGCAGCCCGGTCATGCCCGAATGGCTGAACGTCGAGTCACCGATCACTGCCACGGTCGGCGTCAGGCCAGCGTCCGCCGCGCCCTTCGCCATCGTGATCGACGCGCCCATCTCCACGCAGGTATTGATCGACTCGAACGGCGGCAGCGCGCCCAGCGTATAACAGCCAATGTCCGCGAACACCCGCCCCTTCGCATAGGGTTCCAGCGCCGTGTTCAGCGCGCGGTACGTATCGGCGTGCGGGCAGCCCTGGCACAACTGTGGGGGCCGGTCCACTACGACCTCGGGGACAGCATACGCCGCCTCGATCTGGTGCCCCAGCGCTTTCGCCACCCGTTCAGGATTCAGTTCCCCGGCGCGCGGCAGCGTGCCGTCCAGCCGCCCATGCACGCGGCCTTCATCGAACGGGTAACCGCGCATCTGCTCTTCGACCACCGGCATGCCTTCTTCGAGCACCAGCACCGCATCGCACGCACTCGCCAGGTCCGCGATCAGGCGGCGCGGCGCAGGATACTGCCCAACCTTCACGACCGGATGCGGGCAGCCGCCGGGGTAATTCTCCATCAGGTAGTTGTACGCGATGCCGCACGCGATGATCCCCAGCCGTTTATCGGGACCGTCTTCGTACCGCACCAGCGGCGACTGTTCCGCTTCCCGCTCGAAGGACGGCTGCTTGTCCAACAGATCCGCGTAGCGTTTGCGTGCGACGCCCGGCAGCAGCACGAACTGTCGCAAGTTGGCCGGGATGTTCAGGTCGTTTTCCGCGATGGGATCCTGCCGCACCACGTTCGCCCGCGAATGTGACAGGCGTGTGGTCATACGGATCAGCACGGGCACGCCGTACTTCTCGGACAGATCGAATCCGATTCGTGCCGCGTCGTAGGCTTCCTGCTGGTTGGAAGGTTCGAGCACGGGGATCTGCGCAAACCGCCCATACACGCGTGAGTCCTGCTCGTTCTGTGATGAGTGCATCGATGGGTCGTCCGCCGCGACGATCAGCAGCCCGCCGTTCACGCCGATCACCGCCGCGTTCATGAACGGGTCGGCGGCGACGTTCAGCCCGACGTGCTTCATGCACGCCATCGCGCGCTTGCCCGCGTACGACATGCCCAACGCCGCCTCGACCGCCGTCTTTTCGTTGGACGACCAGCGGCGGTGCACGTTGCGCGCGGCAGCGTCTGGTGATCGCTGCACGTACTCCATGATCTCGGTGGACGGCGTGCCGGGATACGCGTACATGCCGGAGATCCCGGCATCCAGCGCGCCCTGTGCCAGTGCCTCGTTCCCTAACGGGACAAATCGCTCCATAGCTCTCCTCTGCGGTAACTCAAATATTGTTCGTTTTATTCGTGACTACTCACTTAGTCTTAGTATAGTGCCGCATGCCGCGCTCATCGTGTGGCGATCCGCGCATTCTCGCGCTGCCAAACGTTACTTCTGACCGCTGCGCTGCCGTTTTCGGCGGCTGCCCTCCGGCTTTCTGCCATCACAACACACCGCCCTTACGCTATAATAAAATCCTTTTTACGTTGCCGGATCGCGCCCGCACCCCGGCAACTGCAGGTAGTCAGAGGAGAGATCCACCCTCATGACCATTTTGTTCCGCATCCTTCGCTACATGCGCCCCTACTGGCGCGTCGCCGTCCTGTCCTACCTCTGCCTGATCGGCGTGACCCTGCTGACGCTGGTCGGGCCGTGGCTCATCGGGCAGGCGATTGACGTGGCGACGGGCGAGCAGCAGCACTTTCCGCTGTTCCCCGACGACTGGAGCCAGCGCCAGACGCTGACCGGCGCAGCCGTGTTGATCGTCTCCCTCGCCGTGCTGCGCGCCGGGATCAATTTCGGCCAGCGCTACGGGACCCAGTGGATCGGGCGCAAAGTCGCCTATGCGATCCGGCTTGACCTGTTCACCCACCTCCAGCGCCTGCCGTTCGCCTATTACGACCGCACGCGCACCGGCCAGTTGATGAGCCGCCTCATCGGTGACGTAGACGAGATCCGGTTCTTCGCGGGCATCGTCATTGGCGACGTAATCAATCTGGTCGTGCTGCTGGTCGGCATCTACGCGACTATGTTCAGCATCCACGCGCCCTTAGCGGTCCTGTTCCTGATCCCGATCCCGGTGCTGTTCGTCGTGGCCTACCTGTTCGGCGTTCGCATCGAGCCGCGCATCCGCGCCATTCGCAGCGTGCGCGGCGACATGTACGCCCGTGTCCAGGAAAACCTGTCGCAGATCGTGGTCGTGAAAGCCTTCGCGCAGGAGCCGTACACCCGCGACCGCTTCGAGGACGACAACGACAAAGTCCTGGCGGCATGGATGCAGTATGCGGTGTTGTTCACCCGTGCTCAGCCGGTCATCTGGTACACGATCAGCGTCATGATGTTCGTGCTGCTGTTCTTCGGCGGACGCGCCGTGCTGAACGGCGATCTTTCACTCGGCACGCTCGTCGCCTTCAATGGCTACGCCGGGCTGCTCACCCTGCCCGCCAACCGCCTCGCCTACATGATCGACATCATCGCGCGCGCGGTCGCCAACGGCAAGCGCATTTTCGCCATCATGGACACCACCCCCGCGATCAAGTCTCCGTCCGGCGCGATCAACCCCGGCGAGATCACCGGGCGTATCGTCTTCGATGACGTGTCGTTCGTGTACGACCCGCGCGAAGACGAGCCGACGCAGATCGACGTGCTCTATAACATCTCGTTCGAAGCCGCGCCCGACACGGTGACGGCGGTCGTCGGCACGACCGGCAGCGGCAAGACCACGCTGATCGACCTCATCCCGCGCTTTTACGACGTCACCGGCGGCGCGATCCGAATCGACGGCATCGACGTGCGCCAGCTTCCGCTCAAGCTGCTGCGCGCCCAGGTCGGTTTCGTCATGCAGACGACGTTTCTGTTCAACGCGACCATCGCGGAAAACATCGCGTTCGGGCGGCCCGACGCCACACACGCCGAGATCGTCACGGCGGCGAAGGCAGCGCGGGCGCATGACTTCATCCTCGAATTTTCCGACGGCTACAACACACTCGTCGGTGAGCGCGGCGTAACGCTCTCCGGCGGCCAGCGCCAGCGTATCGCCATCGCCCGCGCGCTGCTGGTCAACCCGCGCCTGCTGATTTTGGACGACGCGACCGCCAGCGTAGACAGCCGCACCGAGTACGAGATCCGCGCCGCGCTGCAGACGCTGATGCAGGGCCGCACCACGCTCATCGTCGCGCAGCGGCTAAGCACCGTGCGCCACGCGGACCAGATCCTGATGCTCGAAGCGGGGCGCATCGTGGAGCGCGGCACGCACGACGAGCTGATCGCGCTCAGCGGGCGCTACGCAAACCTTTGGCGGCTGCAAACCACGGTCGAAAACCCGGAGGACGACATTCACGGCATCGGCCTGAGCGGTGAGGAGCACCCCGTCGCGGAAATGCCGCTGCCGGTCGAGGAGCGTGGGCCTGAAAAGCGCGGCAGCGGGATTGGTCCACTGCGCATCCCCGGCGACAAGGAGAACCGGTCATGATTGGAGCCGATAAAGCCAAGCTCGAACGGCCCATGCTGGAAACGCTCACCCGCCTGCTCGGGTTCGTCAAACCGTACCGGCGGCGCGTGATCGGCGTCATACTGCTAATGCTCGTCACCTCCGCGACCGTGCTGCTGTCGCCGTCCCTGGTCCGAATGGCGATCAACGAGGGGCTGGAAAAAGGGGATAGCGGCGCGCTGACCCGCTACAGCCTGCTGTACCTGATCACCATCACCATCGAGGCGGTCGGCCTGCGCACGCAGATGTGGCACATGATCTGGATCGGCCAGCACGCCATTCAGGAAGTCCGGCAGGCGCTGTTTTTTAAGTATCTCGACATGGACCTGGCCTACTACGACCACAACCGGGTGGGCGACATGATGGCCCGCATCACCGAAGACAGCAATTCGCTGCAAAACTTCATCACCTGGGCCGTGATCAACTTCATCAGCAACAGCCTGATCCTGGTCGGCATCATCATCCTGATGCTGGCCTACGACTGGTCGCTGGCCCTGCTCACCCTGATCATCGTGCCGCTCATGGCCGGGCTGACGCTGTGGTGGCGCAAGCAGGCCACGCGCCAGTACCGGGCCGTGCGCGAGGCGGTGGGCGTCGTTTCGGCCACGCTGCAAGAAAGCCTCGCCGGGATGCGCATCATCCAGGCCTTCGTGCGCGAATATCGTCAGACGTCGCAGTTCGAGGGCGTCGCCACGGGCGAGCTGCGCGCCAGCCTGCGCGCCGACCTGCTCGCCTCGGTGTTTCTGCCCGGCATCGACGTCATCTCGCAGCTCGGCATTGCGATGGTGATTGCGGTCGGCGGGTGGCGCGTCCTGAACGGCACGCTCGATCCCGGCACGCTGGTCGCCTTCCTGCTCTACCTCAACCTGTTCTTCGACCCCATCCGCGATCTGGCGATGCGCCTCGACCAGTTCCAGGAAGCCGCCGCCGCGGGCGAGCGCATCCTGAACGTGCTCGATACGCAGCCGCAGATCGTCAGCCGTCCCGGCGCCACCGACCTGCCCCGGTTGGCGGGCGCGGTGGAACTGCGCGACGTCTCGTTCACCTACACCATTCCCGACCAGCCGGATACCGGCGGCGACGGCAGCGCGGACGAGGACGAGCCGCCCGCCAACATCCTGCATGACGTCTCGCTCACGGTGAAGCCGGGGCAGATGGTCGCGTTGGTCGGGCATACGGGCGCGGGCAAAAGCACACTCGTGCGCCTGCTGGGCCGCTTCTACGAAGCGCAGAGCGGGCAGATCCTGTTCGACGGGCACGACATCGCCGCCGCGACGCTCGAATCCCTGCGCAACCAGATGGCCTGGGTCCCGCAAGATACCGGTCTGTTCGCCACGACCGTCCGCGAAAATCTGCGCTACGGGCGGCTCGACGCGACCGATGAGGAGATCGAAGCCGCCGCGCGTGAAACCGGCGCGCACGACTTCATCGCGCAGTTCCCCAAGGGCTACGATACGGAAGTGGAGGAAGGCGGATCGCGCCTGAGCGCGGGCCAGCGCCAGCTCATTTCGTTCACGCGCGCGCTGCTGGCCGATCCGGTGATCATCGTGCTCGACGAAGCCACCAGCAGCGTGGACACCATCACCGAGCTGCAAATGCAGGCGGCGCTGGGCAAGATCCTGCAAGGGCGCACGTCCTTCGTCATTGCGCACCGCCTGAGCACCATCGTCCGCGCCGATCAGGTGATCGTCATGGACCACGGGCGCATCATCGAGCGCGGAACTCACGCGGAACTGTTGGCTCAAGGCGGGCATTACTTTAACCTCTACACAACCCAACTGCGCGGCGGAGCGGAAACCTGAGAAGGTGCCCGCCCCTGCCGGGCTTTTTTTGCGCTTTGGTCAGGTGCCTGTACGAGAAGGAGATCGGCGTGAAATCTCGAACTCTGCTTTTACTTTCGCTTGTGGTGGCGCTCGCCATTCCGCTGACCGCGCAGGGATCGGTCGTGGCGCAGGGCAGCGGATGGAAAATCGACTCCGTAACGTCCCTGAACACCGACGACCACCCGCTGAATCGCATCAGCATCGCGCCGGATGGTCAGCACTTTGTATACACCGAGGCCGATTCGCTGTGCGTGGTCGAGATGCCTTCGGACGATGAAACCTGCGCCGCACTGCCGCCGGAAGATCGCCTGAGCGCCCCACCCCGCGAGTATTACGCGCCGCTGGCATGGTCGTCCGACGCCACCCGTTTGGCGCTGGTCGGCGCGCCGTTCGTTTACCTCGCCGACACCGATCTGACTGTCATGAACGCCGAGGACGGCAGCCTCAACAAGATCGCGGACGACGGGGTCGAGGAACGCATCGGCATCAACCCAGTGCCCAACCTGATCATTGACAGTGCGCCCGTGTGGTCGCCGGACGGCACGCAGATCGCCGTCGAGCGGACCACCGCCAACGCGGCAGGCGAAATCAAGCGCTCGCAGATCGCCCTCGTCGATGCAGCGACCGGTGAAGCGCGCAACCTCACCGGCCTGCCGGGGTATCAGGACGGCGACCGCGACTGGGGCACGGTCCTCAGCATGGCGTGGTCGCCGGACGGCAGCACGCTGTTGTTCGCCACGCGCCACGCCCAGCTCGATCCGCTGGCTGACGGCCTATGGGCGATCGACGTCGAATCGGGCGAGCCTGAGCTGCTGCTGTCGCTGAGCGCGGCGATCGAGCCGTACCGCGAAGTATTTCCCGATATGGAAGAGGTTTTCCTCATTTCACCGATGGCATGGTCGCCGGACAGCTCGAAGATCCTGCTCTGGATGGGCGATCCCAACAGTTATGCTGCGCCCGGTGTGTGGCCCTTCATCATGGACATGGAAACGCGTGAAATCACACCGCTGCCGCAGCCTTTCACCACGCCGACCGGCGATCCGCGTCTGCTGGCTCCGGCCTTTGCGGCGTGGTCACCCGACGGCGCGCAGATCCTCACCGCGTGGCGTATGTTGGCAACCCCGAACGAAGACATCGGCCCGTCGCTCGATCCTGAGAACAACACCGCCGAGATTGAGCTTGTGATGTACGATGTTGCGTCCGGCAGCAGCGAAGCGCTGGGTTTCCTGCCGCTGCTCCCTGCGTACCGCTACACCGCCGCGTGGGGCGAGGACGGCGACGTGATGATCGCAGGCTACTATCTCAAGCTGGCGAAAAATTAGCCAGATCGCACGATCTGCAGCCAAAAAAGGGGAGCAGCCGAAACGCTGCTCCCCTTATGGTTCACCTGACAGACTCTTGCGCTGGAACAAATAGTATTGGCGATCCCCGCCTCTAAATAACCATTTTGAAGCGCAAAATAATAACCTACTACACCGTATCCTCGTGCGCCGCCTGCCCCACCTTGTCCGGATCCTGGCGAGGCCGTAGGGGCAGCATCACCGTCACGGTAGTTCCCTTGTTCACTTCGCTCTGGACGTGAATCTCCCCGCCCTGTAAATCCACCGCTTGCTTGACGATCGCCAGCCCCAGCCCAGTGCCGCGCACCTGTCCCACGTTGGACGCGCGCCGGAACGCTTCGAAGAGGTGCTCGATATCCTCCTGCGGGATACCAATACCCTGATCCGTCACGGAAAAGGTGAAGTGCTCCTCGTCATGAGTCACCGTGATCAGCACCTCGCCGCCCTGGGGGGAATACTTGACGGCATTGGAGATCAGGTTCGCGGCGATCTGACGCAGCAGACGCGAATCGGCGATCACCACCGTCGAGCCGAGGTTCTCGAAGCGGATCGCATGGGTCTTGCGATAAATGTTGTGAAATTCTTCGACCACCCGCCCCAAAAAGTCCCCGACGTTGATCACCTGCGCCTTGATGTTCAGGTTGCCGGTTTCCATCTGCGACACCAGCAGCATATCGTCGAGCATCTGGAGAAGCTGCCGCACCGACGCCTCGATATATGCGAAATGCTCCTTGCGATTGGTCTCGCTCATCATGTCGAAGTAATCGCGCAGCAGGCTGTTGGACGACATGATGCTGGACAGCGGGTTGCGGAAGTCGTGCGAGAACATCGCCACCAGCCGCGCCTTGAAGACGCGCTGCTCCTGCTCCCGCTCGATCATCTTTTGAAGCTCGTCGATCTCCTGTTGGTAGGTCTGCACCTGGATCTGTTTCTTGCGTAGGCGGCTCTCGACCGCATCCAGCAGATCCATCAGGCTGAACGGCTTGGGGATGTAATCATCTGCGCCCAGGCTCATCCCACGCCGGACGTCGTCCTGTGTGACGCGCGCGGTCATGAAGATGAACGGAACGCCCGCCGTCACCGGATTGGAGTTCAGTTCAAGCAGCACGCCGTAGCCATCCAGGCGCGGCATGGTGATGTCGCAGATCACCAGATCGGGGTGGAGGTGCACTGCAAGCTCAACGCCTTCCAGGCCGTCCCCTGCCCCAAAGGCTTCATAGCCCTCCAGTTGCAGCCACTCTACAATTTCTTCACGCAGAATCCTTTCGTCTTCAATGACCAGGATCTTCGGCATCTCCGCTGCCTCCTTTGATCAACGCGGGGATAATCACGGTGAAAGTTGTCCCCGGGTCGCCGCTTTCTACCACTATCCGCCCGCCGTGAAGATCGACGGACTCCTTCACGATACTCAAGCCGAGGCCGGTCCCCGCGATGGTGCCCACGTTGCTGGCCCGGTGAAACGGCTCGAAAAGATGTTTCAGATCTGTCTCGGGAATCCCGATCCCCTCGTCGTGCACGCTGATTACCAATTCCTGATCGGCATAATCCAGTGTAACGCCCACCGTATCGCGCTCCGGTGAATACTTAATGGCGTTCGAAATCAGGTTGCTGATCACCTGGCGCATCAGCTTGCGGTCCAGGCGAATCGCGTGCAGATCCGCGTTGCACCGGTAGTCCAGGCGATGTCGCATCGCCGGTTGGTGCTCGAACTCATCGATGATACTGCGGCAAAACGCGTCCAGGTCCATCAGTACCGGCGAGAAATCCTCGCGCCGGGCCTGCATCCGCGCCAGTTGCAGGATATCCTCCATGATATCGGTCAGATAGCCCACTTGCTCGCGGATCTTCTCCAGCCGCCGGTCGATTTGATCGTCCGCCAGCTTGTGACGGTACGCGCTCAAGGTTTCGCTGAGCGCCAGGATCGTCGCCAGCGGCGTGCGGAACTCGTGCGAGGCCATCGACACGAAGCGCGATTTTAACTCACCCAGTTCCCGCTCGGATTCCAGCGCGGCCCGCAGCGCTTCTTCGGCGCGTTTGCGCTCGGTAATGTCGCGCATCACCAGGATCACGGACTGCGGCGCGCCCATGTCGTCGTAAACGACCGACCACGAGCAGTCCGCTACCACCGTCGTGCCGTCTTTGCGCACTAACTGTTCCTCGTGGCGATACACGCCCGAAGCAAACAGCGCCGGGAAGGTTTCATTGAGCGAGGCCCAGCTTTCAGGCGCGAACAGCCGCTTTGCTGGCTCGAAGAGCACGTCATCTCTGCTGTACCCTAGATCGCGCAGCGCCGTAGGATTCGCCATACGCAGCAGCCCCGAAGGATCGAGCAGCAAAATGTAGTCGGTCGCAGACTCGATCACCATGCGGAACCGCGCCTCGCTCTTGCGCAGCGCATCGATCGCCTGCTTGCGCGCCGTCACGTCGCGCCCCGACGCAATATAACCGAGCACCTCGCCCGTCTGCTCCGAGCGCAAGATCTTCCCCATCGTTTCGAGCCAGATATAGCCCCCGTCGGCCCGGCGGAAACGAATCGTGAAGGAGAGGCTCGGCCTGTCTTCTACGGCGGCGCTTTCCACTTCCGCATAGGCCAGGGACATATCGCCGGGGTGAGCGAAGCTCAGCGCATCCTGTCCCAACACCTGCTCTGGCCCATAACCCAAGACGGCCCGGCAGGACGGCGATACGTACGAGACGCGGCCCGTCGCCTCGATGCGGAACACCACATCGGTGGCATTTTCGGCCAGCATGCGATACCGCGCCTCGCTCTCCCGGATCGACTCCTGGGCGAGTTTCAGGTCGGTGATGTCGAACACGGTTGCGCGGCTCATCACGTATTCGCCCTTGTCGCCGGTAATCGCCGTGGCGCTGACCAACACGTGCATCGTGCTGCCATCTTTTCGAACGAGATCGAATTCCAGATCCTTGATCCAACCGCGCTGCTTAAAAATCGGGAAGTTCGTGCGGAACGTCTCCAGGCTCTGCGGCGTCACGAGATCTGAAAACGCCAGCTTGTTGATCACTTCCTCGCGTTCATAACCCAGCCAGCGCAGTTCGGTATCGTTCATCTGGACGTATACGCCGTCCGAGTTCAAGGAGTGATAGCCGCATGGCGCGTTGTTATAAAGGTCGTACACCTCGGTCGCGTAGGATCTCAGCGCGTCTTCCGCCGCCTTGCTGGCGGTGATGTCGTGGTTAACCGTCACGGCCCCGATCGGCGTGCCGTGATCGTCGGTGAGCACCGTAACCGAAACGCGGACGTACAGATCGCTGCCATCTTTCCGCTTTTGCGTGACCTCACCGCGCCACCCACCCGCTTGGAGAAGAATCGCAGTCAGATTATTAGCAAGCTCTTCGGATTCGTAGCGCGTGTGCAGGACATCGTCCGCGACTTTCCCGATGACTTCTTTTTCGCGCCAGCCATAGATTTGTTCGGCGGCAGAATTCCAGCTCTGAATGCGGCTGTCGATATCGACACTGATCACCGCGTCCCACACGCTCTCCTGCACGCCTGCATGGAAACGAAGCTGCCGTTCGTGCGCCTTTCGTACTGTAATGTCCCGCACGAGGCACACCACGCCATCGCCGTGAACGTGCCCTATGCTCAATTCCGCATCGAAACCGATGCCGTCCGGGTGAACGATGCGCACCTCGATACTTTGACCCGCGCCGTTATGATCTCGCCTGGCGACAAACGCCGTGACGCGGGCCCGATCTTCGGGCGAGATAAACGCATCGAGGGGTTTCTCGAACCAGGAATCGTCGGTATATCCAAACAGCGCCGCGAAGGCCGTATTTGCTTGTTGGATGCGCAGATCGGACGAAAGCAGCAGGATGCCATCGGGACTGTTGTTAAGAATGGCTTCGATCCGGTCTTTCGTGGTTTGCAGTTCTGCTGTGCGTTCAACCACACGTTGTTCGAGCGTATCGTGGGCCTGTCGCAGCGCGTCTTCCGATTCCTTCACGCGCGTAATATCGATACCGTTCACCATCGCTGAGATCGTCTTGCCTTTTGCGTCGCGCACCGGCTGAATGCTCATGCGGTACCACCGCACAGCGCCCCCTACAACGCTGGTCGTTTCCGAAACCTGCCCCTGGCCGGTATGAATTACACGCTGCACGGCAGCGAGATGCCGGTCGGCCACACCGGGCGGGAACAGATCGTGCATCCTCTTGCCGATGATGGTTTCCGGCGTCAGTCCCAACGACCGCGCCGCGATGTCGTTGCCATAAAGCACATACCCGTCGGCGTCGAACATCGCAATCACCGAATCGGAGCTTTCAACCAGGCTGCGATACCGCTCCTCGCTGGCGCGAATGGCGTCTTCCGCCAGCTTGATGTCCGTGATGTCGGCGGAGTAAATGAGCGTCGCATACGGCGTACCGGTGGCATCTCGCACCGGTTGGACGTTGTTGTTGAGCCAGCGGGGATGCCCGGCGATAGTCGCCTGAGTTTCCCGCCAGTATGCTTTGTTGCCCTGAATCCCCTTCCGCACGTCGGCCAGAAGTTGTGCCGCTTCTTCGGGAGGGAACAATTCGTGCACGAACTTCCCGATTATTTCGCTGGGCGGAACCCCGTAGGGCCGGGCAGCGATCTCGTTCACGAACAGGTAACGCCCCGAGAAATCGATCGTCGTGATCGCCGCATCGACGCTTTCGATCAGGACACGATACTTTTCCTCGCTGGCACGCAGCGCCTCCTGAGCCAGTTCGCGCCTGGTATCCTGCTCGGCAAATTCCAGGGCAAACGAAATATCCCCGGCCATTTCGTCCAGCAGCCGCAGCTCGTCTGTGTCGAAAAACTGCGCCGTACTGGTATACAGCCCAAACACGCCTCGCAGCGTCCCCGCCACCCACAGGGGAAATATCGCGCAGGCCCGGAACCCGTAGCTCAACATCTTGTCCCGGTTCGGCACAGTCTCCGCCGCAGCAAGATCGTTGCAGACCCACCGGTCCCCATTCAGCAGCGGACGGCCAATCGGATCCGTCGCAGCCGCTTCTTCACTCAAGTCTATCACGTAGTAGTCGAGAAGCTCCTGGGCCTGCCCGGCAGATGCGATCGGTACGGCCTGATGCGATACCGGATCGATCATGCCGATCCAGGCCATGAGAAAATCGCCCTTCTCGATCGCAATCTGGCAGGCCTGTCGCAGCAGCGTGCCCAGATCTCGTTCGCGCACGATCGCCTGGTTGATATCACTCAATACCGACAGGGTGCGGCTCAGCGTCTGGATGCGTGCCATGGCCAGTTTTTGCTCGGTGATGTCCTGGCTGGTACCCACCACATACGACGGAACCTCGGACTGTCCGCCATCACTGATCGAGCGCGACGAAACGCTCAACCACCGGATCTCGCCGCCGGGAAGAACCACGCGATGCTCAGCGTTAAACGAATCGATGCCGTCGGAATGGACCGCATCGGAGATCTTCTTCCGGAGCATTTCCAGATCGTCGGGATGAACGCGCGCCAGAAGGTCCTCATACCGGACCGTATCGCTATCAACGCCATGTTGGAGCCGGGCGCGCTCATCAAGGCGCACTAGGTCCGTTTGAACTTCGTGCTGCCAGCGCCCCAGCTCAGCGGCCTCGAACGACAGCCGGAGCCACTGCTCATTCTCGCGCAGCTCTGCTTCCATGCGGCGTTGTTTCGTCACGTCGCGGACGCTGCTGACGATCCCCTGAAAGGTATCATCCGGTCCGCGCAGCACGAGTCCGGTACTGTGTCCGATGATGCGCGTCCCATCCTTGCATAGGTACGACGCCTCGACATCGAATGATCCGATCTCGAGTAGCCGCGCGATCTCTAACTCGCGCGACGAATTAGGGACGACGGTCTGGAACAGTTCGCCCGTGACGCGCCCGATCGCTTCTTCTGCGGTCCAGCCAAACATTTCCTCGGCGGCTGGATTCCAATAGGTGATCCGGTAATCCGCATCGGTAGCCAGCACGGCATCATGAACCCGCGAAAGCAAATCTGCCTGGAAGGCAAGCTTCGCCTCCGCTTCCCTCTGCTTGGTGATCACCTCGGTCATCAGGAACATGCCGCCGACGCTGCCCTCGCGCGTGTACCACGGCTGCGCCTCCCAGCGCACCCAGTCCACCCGCCCGTCCATGCGCAGGAACGGGTCGCCATCGCTCCGCGCCGCTTCCCCTTGCAGACATCGTTTGTGTATCGCCTTAAACTCGTCGGGGATTTCGGGAAACACGTCGTAGTGCGAACGACCGATCACGTCGGTTTCGGACAGGCGGTAATCGGAAAGCCAGCGATCGCTGACAATCATATAGCGCATGTTTTTGTCCAGCATGGCAATAGCCGCCGGAGCATGCCGAACAAACAGGCGCAGCCGCGCTTCGCTGGCATGCAGTTGTTCCAGCGCCAGCTTGCGCGACGTGATATCAAGGCTGCGGATAAAAAGCCCTTCCGGCAGGGAATGGATCTGGACCTCGAACCACTGCGAGCTGCCCTCTGGCCCAACAACCTCATATTCCGTGTTGGCATCGATGCGTTCCTGCATAACGAACTGCAGGATAGACATCAGCGTCGTACCCTCTAGATCCGGGTGACACTCCATGAACGTCTGGCCCAGAATGTCTTCCTGCGCCCGCCCGATGAAACGCGTCGCGGCCTCGTTTACATACAGGTACCGCCAACGACGGTCGATGACTTCGCAGCTGCCTCGCAGCAAATCCAACAAGCGCCAGGCGTTCAAGTCTTGGGGAGGTTGTTTCGCAGCCTGCTTTAACGCGTGGACTTCGGCTTCCAGCGCAGCGATCCGGGCGCGGGCTGCCTCAAGGTCACGTTGGGCCTGTGCCAACTCACCGGGTGGATCGTGCTCGTCATCTAACATAGTTCACCCTGAACGTCGATTAAGTTTATTGTAGAGTAGCGGGTGGTTATCACATGATACACAGCATACTATATCGCCAAAAGTAGCGCATATACGCAGCAGGCCTGTCATTACTCCCAAAATCTGACGGTCGGCGCCGGTAATACGAGCCAGATAACGGAACTGTCAGGCAAAAGGTGGCAAACCGCCGCGTGCTGCTCTCGACAAATCTGCGCTTTTCGAGCAGAATTAACACGACTGTGGGCCGGACGGTCACCGCCTGCCCCGGAATGTGTTATGGCGATCGCGTGCGGTCCGGTACGCTGGCGCGCGAAGGCTCTTGAAAGGAACTGTACCTGTGAAAATGCGTAAGTATTCCCTGCTAGCCATCGCGGCCACGCTCGTGCTGGCGCTTGGCCTCACGCCGCTGGCGGCGAGCGCGGGCACCCTGCCCCCCACCGACGCCAGCAATCCGGCTCAGGGCGGTCCCACGCCCACGCCCACCGATCCGACCTGGATTGCGTTTTCTGCCGCGCGTGACGCGCTGGAGCAGAAGATTCACCAGGATCTCAGCTTCGTCCAGCAGTGGACGTTTGAAGAAGCTGAGTTTGTTGGCGGCATCGACGACTGCCGCGCCCTGCCCGAAGGCGAAGAGCCTCAGCAGATCTACTTCGGCTGGCGCTTCCTGATCACCACCATGGGCGGCGCGCAGTACGAAGTCCGCACCAGCTTCAACGCCAAGATCATCACCGTCTGCGATCAGGTGACCTCCGGCTCCGCTCCGGCGGCCCAGGCCACGGCGGACACCAGCGGGCTGCCCGCGCCCGTCAGCGGCTCGGCAGTCAGCGGCGGCTTCGAGGTCGGCGGTCAGGTGACGGGTATGTCCAGCAGCGCCGTCAGTTCCATGAAGTCGGCCCAGATGACGTGGGTCAAGATGCAGCTTTCGATGGGTCAGAGCGGCGCAAGCTTCATCACCGAAGCGCATGCCAACGGCTTCAAGATCCTGTTCTCCGTCGTAGGCGACCACAATCAGGTCATGAACTCCGCCTACCAGGATCAGTACGCGCAGTTCGTGGGCGGCCTCGCGGCGTCCGGCGCGGACGGCATCGAGATCTGGAACGAAATGAACATCGACCGCGAATGGCCCGCCGGGCAGATCAACGGCTCGAACTACGTGCCGCTGCTGGCGAAGGCCTATAACGCGATCAAGGCGTCCAACCCCAACACCCTGGTGATCACCGGCGCGCTGGCTCCCACCGGCTACTTCGGCGCGGCGGGCTGCACCGACCAGGGCTGCAACGACGACACGTACCTCCAGCAGATGGCCGCCGCAGGCGCAGGCCAGTACGCGGACTGCATCGGCGTGCACTACAACGAGGGCATCATCAGCCCCACGCAGAACAGCGGCGACCCGCGCGACAACTACCCGACCCGCTACTTTGGCTCGATGCTCAGCCGTGCCCTGTCGCCCTTCGGCGGCAAGCAGGCGTGCTTCACGGAGCTGGGTTACCTGACGCCTGAGGGCTACGGCACGCTGCCGGGCGGCTTCTCCTGGGCGCAGAACACCACCATCGCGCAGCAGGCGCAGTGGATGGCCGAAGCTGCCGTGGCCGCTGCCAGCAGTGGACGCGTCCGCCTGATGATCGTCTTCAACGTCAACTTCACCACCTGGGGGTCCGACCCGCAGGCGGGCTACGCGATCATCCGCGCCGACGGCACCTGCCCGGCCTGCACCGCGCTGGCTGGCGTGCTCCAATAGCCGTTTTGGGCTGACAATCTGCACGAATGCGTCCCGGCTCCACAGCCGGGACGTTTTCATGCCCGGCATCAGGGCTTAATTGTTTGTATACTTAAACATAATGTGCGGCAGGGAGTCCGCCGCCGCCGCGCAGCCCGACGCCGTTTTGCATCCGGTGCGGCTCACACTGAGGTACAGGGCATCTTCGTGGCACTTTTTGACGGCAATCTTCTGCGGCTCGAACCGGGCGACCAGCTTGGCGAATACGAGATTGTGGAACAAATCGGCAGCGGCGGGTTCAGCGTCGTCTACCGGGCCGAGGACACCACCCTGCTGCGCCCCGTCGCCATCAAGCAGCTCAATCCGCAGGCGTTCGTAGAAGAAGGCACGCGCGAATGGTTCATCCGCGAGGCGCGGCTGTCAGCCTCCCTCAGCCACCCCAACATCGTGCAAACCTACGCCCTGCGCGAGCACGGCGACGCCTTGTTTCTGATCATGGAATATCTGCCCGGCGGGGACCTGCGCCAGTTGATCGAGCGCACCGGCCCGCTTGACCGCACGCTGTTCCTGCGCGTGGCGGCCAACATTTGCCACGCCCTCGAAACACTCCACGCGCGCGGCATCATTCACCGCGACATCAAGCCCGAAAATATCCTGGTGGACGAAGAAGGCCGTTTCAAGCTGACCGACTTCGGGCTGGCGCACATGCGCTTCGCAAGTGCATCGGGAGCCAACGACGCGACCGGCCCGCAGCCCGGCACGCTGATGTACATGTCGCCGGAGCAGGCCCTGGGCCGCGAAGTCACCCTGCGCTCCGATCTCTATGCGCTGGCCGTCGTCCTGTACGAAGCCGCGACCGGCCATTTTTACCTGGACTGCGATCTCGAAACGATCGATGAGGAAACGCTGCTTGAGGCCATCGCGGACGGCGACCCGCTGCCGTTGGCCCCGCTCGATCCGTCCGTGCCAGACGCGCTGGAGCGCCCGTTGCTGCGCGCACTGTCCAAAGACCCTGCCGGGCGACCCGCCAGCGCCCGCGCGTTTCTGAGCATGATCCGGCGCGCGCTCGCGCCTGCCGCCGAGCCGCCCCCGCCCGATCCGCACCGTGCGCCAACGCGCCACATGCTCGACATGCCGCGCCTCCTGCGCGAGCTGTCCACGATCCGGCGGCTGCGCAATAGCGGACAGCGCGCGCGTGAGGCCAACGATCGCCTCGAATACGTCTATGCGAATTACGGTCCCGTCCCGGAGGTTATGGCCGAATGGGGCGAGGCGCGGCTGGAAGAAGGCCAGATCGAGGAAGGCATCGCCTGGCTGCGCCGTGCCATCGGGCTGAAATCCGCCCTCCCCTATGCCCAGCTTGCTCTGGCGCGCGCCTATCGCCAGTTCGGAGATAACCACGCCGCGCAAGACGCTCTCACGGCAGCCGTCATCGCCAACCCGGATCTGGTGTTCGCCGTTAGCCGTAGCGAGATTGCGCGGGCCCAGGGCGATCCCGACCTCTATGCCTCGTTCGTCGATGCGTTCGAGCGCGCGGCGAAAACCCGGCCATCCGCGCCCATCTGGCACAATCTGGGGCAGATCCTCGCCCTCGATCCGGCCTACCAGCAGGACAGCCTGATCGCGTTTGAATCCGCGATTACGCTCGACGTGACCTATGGCCCTGCTTACGTCGGCCTGGGCAGCCTGATGCTGGCCGAAGGAAACTTGCCGCAGGCCATCGAGCTTCTCAGCCAGGCCACCGTCAGCGATTTTCCGTCACCGGGGCCGGACGACTGGCAGCAGGCGCGCATCATGTACCATCGCCAGCACGCCTATCTGGCGCTCGCAATCGCGTTCGCGCATTTTAACCAACCGGAAGACAGCCTCTCCGCCGCCACGTCGGTACTTGAGCTGTCCCCCAGGGATCTGGAAGATGACGCGCCCGGCCTGCTCGCGCTCTATGCGGACGCGGCGCGAAGCTGGCTCAGTGCAGACGATACGCTGCGGGCGGAAGAATTTCTGATCCAGGCCATTCCCCTCGCCGCCTATTACGCCGACCTGGATCTGTTCATGCTGCTCGATCTGGCGCTGCGCCGCGAAGGCGCGAACGCGGAAGACACCTTCCCCTGGGACGACGCGCTGCAATGGTTGGAAGCCGCTGCCGCGTATCTTGCGCCCTGAGCACGATCTTGCCGGATCAAAAAGGGACAGGTGTGCCCTGTCCCTGATTAAGCATTGGTTTGTGTTCGGTTAGGATTAGTCGCCCGTTTCCTCTGCCTCGCGCGGCATGGGCAGCGGCGCAGCGGGACGGCTGGCGTCGCGCAAAATCGGTGACGAGCCGAGCCATTCTTCGGCATGATTCGCCAGATGATGCACCAGCCCGTGCGCGTGCAGCCGCCATTTTTCGCGCGGGGACTCCGGCACATATTCCCAATGCACGATGCCGGTATTATGCGTCCAGATCTCCACGCGACGTTCCGGCCCCACATTGAACACGTAATCGAACGCCGCGT
>NZ_DAISHJ010000064.1:25912-26771 GCF_036822615.1 Aggregatilinea sp.
CCCCGCCGTGGCAAACCACGGCGACCACCGTTTCAGGGCCGCTGTCGCCGTAACGCGCCATCACGTCGTCCAGAAACGAGCTGATGCGCACGCGGAACAACATCCAGCTTTCGCCGCCCTCGTTGATGCACGCAAATGGGCGTTCGGTGCCCCAGAACTCCGCGTACTGGATCGGCATTTCTTCCGGCGGAACCGGCAGCCCGCTCCCGTAACAGTTTCCAAACTCGCGCAGCCGATCGTCCGTCACGGCGGTTACGCCGGTTTCCTGCTCGACACACGCCGCTGTTTCCAGCGTCCGCGCCATGGTGCTGGTATACAGCGCCGCCAGCGACACGTTGTCCGCCAGCCACTTCCCCAGATGCTCGGCCTGCCGCTTGCCGAGCGCCGTCAGCCCGGCGTCAATATACCCTTCGGTCCAGTCGTCCAGGTTAACGTAACTCTGCCCATGCCGGATTAACAGGAGATGCACACTCGCCTCCTCACGCGCGCCCGCGCGTCGTTTCAGCTACCCATAAACTTGAGCCACACCTTGCGGCGGCGCGGCCCATCGAATTCGGCCAGATAAAGTCCCTGCCACTGCCCCAGCAGCAGTTTGCCGCCTTCAACCAGGATAACCTGACTTGAGCCGAATAACGAAGTCTTAATGTGAGCGGGAGAATTGCCCTCGCTGTGACGGTGGCGCGGGTCGGGCGGGGCGATGCGTTCGTCCACCGTGAGCAAGACATCGGTCTGAACATCGGGGTCCCAATTTTCATTGACAGTGAGTCCCGCAGTAGTGTGTGGGCAGAACAACGTTAATATGCCATCCTCATACTCTTGAGACCGTATGACATCCTGAACGATTTCAGTAATATCTACT
>NZ_DAISHJ010000065.1:0-26583 GCF_036822615.1 Aggregatilinea sp.
AATCCGCGCAGGCGCTTTACAACGACCACCTGAGCGCGCAGATCGAGGCCGCCGCGCCGGAAGCGAGCGTGCTAGTGCAGGATGCCCTGGCACGCGCCCGGACCGCCGCCGAAGCTGGTGACGGCCCGGCGCTGGCCGCCGCACGCGGACAGATCTGGACCGGGCTGCTGTGGGCCAGCTACGACGCGGCCTTGGCCGCAGTGGACGCGGGCGATCCGGACGCCGCAAACGACTGGCTGCGCCTGCGCGAATACCGGCAGGCGACCAAAGTCAGCGTGGTGGATAACCCGGCGGCGCAGGCCATCGCCGCGCTGAACGCGGGCACGATCACGCCGGATGCCGCGCGCGAGACCGTGGGCAACGACCTGCGCGACGCGTATTTCTTCCGCCTGCGCGATGCGCTGAGCGAACTGGAAGACACCGCCAGCAAAGAATTCACCGTGCGCAGCGCCGAATGGGCGGGCGAGTTGCGCGGCTACTTCGCGCTGCTGCGGAGCGACTTCGCGGCCAAACAGGGCGAGGACGCCGCCGCCGCGCTGGACGATCACCTGCGCGCGCTGGAGGCCGCCGCCATCGCAGGCGAGTGGGAGACCGTCGCAGCGGAAATGGACGCCGTGCAGACCGCCATCGCTTCGTACCAGCCCGTCGTGCTCGACGCGGACGCCCTCGCGCAGCGCGCGCAGCTTTTGCACACCTTCGTCAACCTGATCTACACCGAATACAAAGACGGCGTGCGCAACGGCGAAATTGCGCTTGAGATCGAGTACCGCGAGGCCGTCACCTTCCGCGATCAGGCTGCTGCCGCATTCCAGGAACTGCGCCCGGCCATCGCCAGCGCCGATCCCGACACGGCGGAGCGCATCGAGACGCTGCTGGCCGAACTGGATACGCGCATGGCCGCGCTGGACGATCCGCAGACGGTCCAGACGCTCGTCGCGGAAACGTCAGATCTGGTCGAGCGCACGCTGAGCGTGTCGGCGGCCAGCGACGACAGCTCGGCGTTCGTGGTGATCGACACGCTGCTGACCGAACTGGTGCAGGCCGTCGAGCAGGGCGACTACGCCGAGGCGGATCGCCTGCGCCTGGAAGCCTACGCCATGTACGACAGCGGGCCGGAGCTGCGGCTGGCGCATCGCGCGCCGCGCCTGGGGCACGACGTGGAGAGCCTGTTCTGGGAAGGCACGAGCGACCGGGACGGGCTGGGCACGCTGATCGACCGCGAGGCCCCGGCAGAGGACGTGCAGGCCACGGTAACGCATCTCAACGCGAAGCTGGACGAGGCCAAAACGTTCCTGGATCAGGGCGTCAGCGCGTGGCTGGCGATGCTCAACAGCGCCGCGATCATCATCCGCGAAGGGCTGGAAGCCGTGCTGGTCATCGGCGCAATCCTGGGCTACATGCGCGCCACGAAAAGCCCGCGTAAGTTCAGCGCGTGGGTGTATGCGGGCGTCGCCGCCGCGATCGGGCTGAGCCTGATCACGTGGTGGGCGGCTAACCGGATCATCACCATTACCACGGCCAACCGCGAGCTGATCGAAGGCGTCGCCAGCCTGATCGCCGTGGGCGTGCTGTTTTTCGTCACCAACTGGCTGTTCCACAAAACGTACGTGGTCGATTGGGTCAGCTTCGTGCGCGAGAAGGTCGGCACGGCGCTGACCAACGGCTCCGCGCTGACGATGGCCGGGCTGGGCTTCACCGTGGTGTACCGCGAGGGCTTCGAAACGGTGCTGTTCTACCAGGCGATGCTGTTCGACGCCGCCCCGCTGCCGACGCTGATCGGGTTCCTGCTCGGCGCGGCGATCATCATCGTCGTTGCCGTGCTGATCCTGCGTATGAGCAAGCGCCTGCCGCTGAAGCCGTTCTTCACCGGGACGACCGCGATCATGCTGCTGCTGGCGTTCAACTTCACCGGGGCGGGCATCCGCGAGCTGCAAGAGGCGGGCGTGATCGGGGCCACGCTGCTGCCGATCGTCCCTGAAAACCTGATCCTCTCCGAGACGCTGGGGCTGTATCCCACGCTGGAGACGATCCTGGCGCAAGTGATCTTCGTGGCTGCGATCGTGGTCACGTTCAGTTACAGCCGGTGGCAGGGCACGCGCAAGGCGTCGTCGCAGCCTGCCCCCTCACCATCCCACTAGGAGGGTTGTTCATGTTCAAACGTCTGGCACTCTGGGTGGCCGTCATCGCGCTGGTTGGCTCGTTCGCCGTGCCAGTCGCCTCGGCGCAGGAAGACGCCGATCTGAGCGCGATCAAAGCGTACGCGCTGGAAAAGGCCACCGCAATGAAAGCCGGAACCGAAGCGTTTCTGGCTGGCGCGCAGGACTATCACGACCTGATCGACGCCGCCGGAGACGAGCCATACGCGGCGGTCTGGGCCGACGATCCCGACGGCGTGAGCGCGCTGATCGAGCAGATGCGCACCGACTGGCTGAACGCCAGCGTCAACTACGAGCAAAACGAAGGCATCATCGCGGGCGTGCCGTCGCTGGCCTATTACGACACGCTGCTGGACGCGGGTCCCTCCGCTGAGGAAGCGCCCGACGAAGCGCTGGACTGGTCGCTCGTCCTGCCGGACGGCACGGAGCTTGCCAGCCCCGGCAACCTGTTCCACCACCTGTCCGAACCGGCGCTGTATGGCACGAATCCTGAGTTCGTGGCGCTCGACGCAGACCTGAACGGGGACGGCGAGATCGGTTACACGGAAGCACTGCCGGACGCGAATCTGCTGCTGGGCATCGCGCAGCGCCTGGACGACGAGACGGGCAACATGATCGCGGCGCTCGAGGACTGGGAGCCGACGCTCGAAGACGCCTTCACCGCGCTGCTGGTGATGATCCCGACCATGAACGAGTACTTCGGACAATGGCGCGACTCGGCCTTCATCGAGGGTAACGCGGCGGCAGAAGAGTCGTTCGTCGCCGTCAGCCGCCTGTCGGACATCTTGAGCATCCTCACCGGGCTGGATCTGGTGTACGACAGCGTGTCGCCGGTCGTCGCGGCGCAGGACGCCGAGCTGGATGCGCAGATCAATGCGGGCTTCGATGACCTGATCACCTTCGTGGACGATCTGTTCGCGCAGGAGCAGGACGGCACCGCCTTTGCCGCCGAGGAAGTGGACTTCTTCGGCACGGAAGCGCAGGACAAGGCCGAGACGCTCGCCGCGCAGGTCGCGCAAGCCGCGGATCTGGCCGGGCTGATGATCGTGCTCGACTAACGATGGGAGTTACCGTTGGGAGACGGTTCCGGCGAGGGCGTAGATGGGTACGCCCTCGTTACCGTTCCCGGCAGCAGTTGACCTCACCGCTCAGCCCTTGGCAAAGATCAAATTCAGGGCGGGTTTCAAACCCGCCCCTACAAAACCCTATTGGACAAGGTTTTCTCCCCTCTCCAACTTGATTGGAGAGGGGCCGGGGGTGAGGTTTCTTTTTTGTTCGCATGAACATTTCTAGACCACATGGTGAAGGTATGGCACGTCTCACACACGTTTTCAACGCACTGATCGCCGTCATGCTGGTGGCGCTGCTGGCGCTCGCGGGGCTGGGCGCGGGCCGCGTCCACGCGGACGAGACCGCGCCGTGGCAGGTTGCGGGCCAGATCCACGACCTGACGTTCGACGCGCAGCGCGCACTCTTCGCCGCAGCGCGCCAGGACGGAGCCGCCACAGATGCAGTAGACGCTATCCGGCAGGCACAGGCGCTCTACGACGAGGCGCTGCATGGATCGCTGCAAGCGCTCGCGCCGGAGGCGGACGCGCAGATCGTGGCCGGGCTGGACACCGCCGCGATCGCCGCCGCATCAGGCGACACGCTGGCGCTGGCCTCGGCACGCGGGCAGATCTGGACCGGGCTGCTGTGGGGCAGCTACGACGCGGCGCTCGCCACGCTCGAACAGGGCGATCTGGACGCGGCGCGCGAATGGCTGCGGCTGCGCGAATACCGGCAGGCGACAACGGTCAACGTAGTGAGCAGCCCGGCAGCGCAGGCGATCACCGATCTGGCGACGGGCACGACCGACGCCGAGACGGCCCTGGCGCGCGTGGGCAACGACCTGCGCGACGCGTATTTCTTCCGCCTGCGGGACGCGCTCAACGAAGCCGAAAGCAACATCGAGCGGCAGTTCGGGACGCGCGCCGCCGAATGGACTGCTCAGGCAAGCGGCTACTTCGCCCTGCTGCGCCCGGATGCAGCGGCCAAGCTCGGTGAAGACGCGGCCAGCGCCGCCGCTGGCGATCTCGCGGCGCTCGAAGACGCCGTGCGCGCGGAAGACTGGACCGCCGCCGCCCGGCACCTCGACGCGGCACGATCCGCGCTGAGCGCGTACCAGCCCGTCGAACTGAACGACGCGGAGATCCAGCAGCGCGGCGGACTGCTGCACCTCTACGTCACGCTGATTTACACCGAGTACAAAGACGGCGTGCGCAGCGGCGCGATCTCGAACGAGATCGAGTACCGCGAGGCGGTCACGTTCTACGAGCAGGCGCGCGTCGTGTTCGAGGAGCTTCAGCCTGCGCTCATGCAGGCCGATTCCGCCGCCGCCGAGCAGATCGCGGCGCTGCTGGACCAGATCGACGCGGCGATACAAGCGTATGACGACAAGGCCGTAGTCGAGGGGCTGGTGAACGAAACCGCCGACCTCGTGAGCGGCACGTTGGGCGTCGAAACGAATACAAACGACCTGTCCGCGACGTTCGTCACGCTGTACAGCCTGCTCAATGACGTGGTGCTGCACGTTCAGGCGGGTGACTACAAGACCGCCGAGCAGGTGCGCGTGCAGGCCTACGCGATGTTCGACGCCGGGCCGGAAATGCGGCTGATGGCGTTCTCGCCCCAACTGGGCGCGGAGATCGACGGGCTGTTCTGGAGCGGCTATGGCGATCATCGCGGGTTGGCGGAAGCACTCGACGCACAGGCCCCCGCCGAAGAGATCGAAGCCACGCGTGCCGCGCTGGTCGGGGCGCTGAAGGACGCGCAGCTCACCATCGGGGATACGTCCGGCGCGCCGCTGGCGATCATCACCAACACCGCCGTGATCGTCTTCCGCGAAGGGCTGGAAGCAGTCGTGATCCTGGCCGCGCTGCTGGCGAGCATGGTGCACCGCTACCGCGAGTACCGCCGCCCGGTCGCGCTGGGCGTGGTGCTGGCGTCGATCGCCACGCTGCTGACGTTCGTCGCAGCGCAGTCGCTGCTGTCCAGCCTGCGCCAGTACGGCGAAAAGCTGGAAGCGGTCGTCTCGGTGATCGCCATCGGCGTGCTGCTGCTGATCACTAACTGGTTCTTCCATAAGGTCTACTGGACCGACTGGCTGGCGCGCTTCCACCGCTATAAGTCGAAGGCGCTCAAGCTGGACGCCGGGCAGTACGTCGCGCTGGTGACGCTCGGATTCACGAGCGTATACCGCGAGGGCTTCGAGACGGTGCTGTTTTTGCAGGCGCTGACGCTGGACGCGGGCGTGTCGATCGTGCTGCAAGGCGTGCTGCTGGGGCTGGCCGGGGTGCTGCTGGCGGGATACCTCACCTTCCGGCTGCAAAAGCATCTGCCCTACATGACGATGATGGTCTTCACCGGCGTGCTAATCGGCGGCGTGCTGGTAACGATGGTCGGGCACACCGTGCGCGTGATGCAGACGGTCGGCTGGCTGCCCATTACGGGCGTCGGCACGACACAGTTCCCGTTCTGGGCGGGGCAGTGGCTCGGCCTCTATGCCACCTGGGAAGGGCTGATCTTGCAGGTCGGCGCGGGCGCGTTCGTGATCGGCAGCTACTATCTGGCGGAGTTCATGAAAAAGCGCGAGCGCGCACAGCACGCGCAGCGCCGCGTGGCGGACACGCAAGGCGCGGCCCGGGAACACGGGCTGGGGATTGGGGATTAGGACAGGGCAAAAACGGGGGTATACGCCCCCGTTTTTTGTTACCTATGTCTCCGAACGCGCGGCAATCCGAGGAGCGCGGGTAGGAGCAATTCATGAATTGCCCCTACGGACCTGCATCGTGTTTCCCTGCCAATCATCTCGCAGCCGGAACCAACGCCTATCGACTACCACGTAAGATCTGTCTTTCAAACTGAGCGCGAACGGCTTACAGCGAAGGGCTATTTGACGTCTTTGACAATTGAACCCGGCTCACTTTTATGCCATGCTGTTTAAAATGGCCTGCCGGGTTCCGTCCGGCAGCGATCTCCCAGGCTTTTAACACCCGTTGGAGGACGAAATGCAGCGTCAACTGAAACATGTGCTCGCAGCCCTCATGATCGGTGCGGTCGCGCTCGGCGCACTGCCCGGTATCGCACATGGGCAGGATATGCCCAGCGTCAAGCTCGGCGTGCAGCCCTGGCTGGGCTATGGCCCGTGGTGGATCGCCGCCGAAAAAGGCTTCTTTGAGGATCGCGGCCTGGACGTCGAGGTGATCGACTTCACCTGGGACCAGGACATGAACGCGGCGCTCGCCAGCGGGCGCATCGATGTCGAAGCGGCAGCGACCAATACGCTGATCGCCCTGATCAACCAGGACGTCGATGCCCAGGCGTTCCTGCTGCTGGATGCGTCGTTCGAAGCGGACGCGATCATCGCCAACAAAGACATTACCTCGATCGAAGACCTCGCAGGCCGCGAAGTCGCCTACGAGCCGGGCAGCACCAGCGACCTGCTGCTGAACTATGCCCTGAGCGAAGCCGGGCTGACCATCGACGACGTAATCCCCGTGCCGATCGCCGCGTCTGACGCGGGCGCAGCCGTCATCGCCGGGCAAGTGGACGTGGCCGTGACCTACGAGCCGTACATCTCGGCGGCGCTGAGTGGCCGTGACGATTACGGCGTGCTCTACTCCGCGGCGGAACGCCCCGGCCTGATCAGCGACGTGATGATCGCGCAGCGCTCTTTCATCAGTGAGAATCCCGACGTGATCGAAGCCCTGGCGCTGGCCTGGGACGACGCGATCGCCTACCTGCGCGAGAATCCCGACGAGGGCGGCCAGATCATCGCGGACGCGGTCGGCAGCGACATGGAAGAATTCACCGTCGCGTTCGAGGGCGTGCAGGTGTTCAGCCTGGAAGAAAACGCGGTGGAATTCTCCGGCGATTTCCAGGAGACGTTCGCCACGGTGGGCGAGATCATGATGGGCCTGAACCCGGATGAAATCACCGTCGCGCCGACGCCGGAAGATGCCTTCGCGGTGGATTACCTCGACGCGTATCTGCCCGCCGAGATGCCGACACCCGACGCGACCGAGGCGGCGAGTTAAGGCCGAGAGGCATGTGGTAGGGGGCGAAACAGACCTCACCCCCAGCCCCTCTCCAATCAAGTTGGAGAGGGGAGACAAGCAGGTTAACCTGTAGGGGCGGGTCACAGACCCGCCCATCCTATCTTTCCCGCGCGGGAAGGTAGGGAACCGTATCAAACGACCATGAGGAACGGAGGAACGCGGCGCGGGGATCGATCCTCGCGCCGCCGCAGCATTATGACGCTTGGAAGTGCACATGGAGTGAGCAGCGCGCTCTCGGTCATCGTCGTCCAGATGCTGCCCGTCAGCGCGGCGAGCATGGATGAGGTGGCGCAAAACGTCGAGACGCTCTGCGCGTGGATGGACCGCGCGAAGGCCGGGTTCCCCGGCGCGGACCTGATCGTCTTCCCCGAAGGCTCGCTGCAAGGCTATCACGTCACGGCGTGGTTGGACACGGTCGTCGATCTCGACGGACCGGAAGTGAGCGCGCTGGCGGCGCACTGCAAGGCCACCGGCCTGTGGGCGCATTTTTCGCTGTTGGAGCGCAACCCGCACGGCGGCAAGCCGTTCAACACGTCGCTGCTGATCAATAGCGAGGGCCAGATCGCGCTGCGTTACGTGAAGGTCAACCCGTGGGTGCCGCTCGAAGAAACGACGCCCGGCGACGAGTTCTGCGTGGTGGACGGCCCGAAGGGATCGCGCCTGGGCGTGATCACGTGCTACGACGGCGATCTGCCGGAGTCCGCGCGCGAGGTCGCCATGATGGGCGCGAACGTGCTCATTCGCGGCGCGGCCTATATGGAACCCTACGGCGATCCGTGGGTGTTCACCAACCAGGCGCGGGCCTGGGAAAACACGATGTACGTGGTCGCCGCCAACCAGTGCGGCACGGACCCGATGTACACCTACACCGGGCGCAGCATGATCGTCAACTTCGACGGGCGCATCCTGGCCGACCTGTCGCGGGACGCGGAAGGCATGACCAAAGCCGACCTCTATCCCGCACTGGTGGACGAAGCCCGCGCGCAGTACGGCGAACAGAATCACCTCTACAATCTGACGCATCGCGGCCACTCCGCCGAACCGCCGGAAGGCCGCCGCAGCAACCCGTACCGCTTCTACCGGAACTGGAAATAAACGCCCGTGAACTCCCAATCTGTTTCTGAAACGACCGCCCTGCCGGTGGTGCCGCCGCCGCGCAAGCGCCGCGTGCGCCTGTTCGCCCTGCGCGAAGACATCCCACGACCGGTGTACATTTTTGCCGGGATCGGTTTCATCGCCCTGGTGCTGATCGCGTGGAGCATCGCCACCTACGGCGGCTACATCTCCGACCTGTTCCTGCCCACGCCCGGCGCTGTGATCAACGAGGGGATCGAGCAGTACCGCGACGGCATCCTGGTCGGAGACGCCAAAGTCAGCATCTACCGCATCGTGGTCGGCTGGGGTATCGCCACACTGTTCGCCGTGCCGATCGGCCTGCTGATGGGCAACTTCAAGTTCATCGAGGGGCTGCTAGAGCCGTTCATCGACATCGTGCGCTACATGCCGGTCGTGGCGCTCGTGCCGCTGACGATCCTGTGGGCGGGAATCGGGGACCAGCAGAAATTCGTGATCCTGTTCATCGGCACGTTCTTCCAGGAAGTGCTGCTGATCATGGACAACGTGAAAACCGTGCCCCAGGACTTGATCCGCGTGGGCTACACGCTGGGCATGAGCCGCCTGGAGATCCTGCGCGGGATCATCTTGCCCGCCGCGCTGCCGGGCATCTGGGACACGTTCCGCATCACGCTCGGCTGGACGTGGACCTATCTCGTCGTGGCCGAGCTGGTCGCCGCGCGCAACGGCCTGGGCCGCCGCATCATGGAGGCGCAGCGCTATCTGGCGACGGAGCAGATCATCTTCGGCATCCTGTTCATCGGGTTGTTGGGCATCGTCACGGACTACTTCTTCAAGATCACCGGGGCGTACCTGTTCAAGTGGACGAAGGAGCGCTAGCCGTGAGCCAGCCCAAAGTCACCGTACAGAACGTGTCGCACCGCTTCGGCAGCGCGACGTCGGGCCTGCTGGTGCTGGACGACGTCAGCCTCACCCTGGCCGACAACGAGTTCGTGTCCATCGTGGGTACGTCCGGCTGCGGCAAATCGACCCTGCTCAACATCATCGCCGGGCTGATCGAGCCGCAGGCGGGCGACATCCTGGTCGACGGCAAATCCATCGACGGGCCGGGCCGCGACCGGGGTGTGGTGTTCCAGACGTACACGCTGTTCCCGTGGCTGACGGTGCGCAAAAACGTCGATTTCGCGCTGCGGAAAAGCAAGCTGCCCAAAAGCGAGCGGCAGGCGCTGGTCGAGCACTACATGGGCACGGTCGGGCTGAAGGGGTTCGAGGATTCCTATCCGAACCAGCTTTCGGGCGGGATGCGCCAGCGCGTCGCGCTGGCGCGGGCGCTGGTCTACAGCCCGAAGGTGCTGTTGATGGACGAGCCGTTCGGCGCGCTGGACGCACAGACGCGCGGCATGATGCAGGAGCTGCTGCTGCGCGTGTGGGAGGAGCACCGCATCACGGTGCTGTTCATCACGCACGACGTGGACGAGGCGATCTTCATGTCCGACCGGGTGGTGGTCATGACTGCGCGACCGGGTACAATCAAGCGTGAGGTCAGGGTCACGCTGCCGCACCCGCGTACCTACGAGGTGATGACTACGACCGAGTTTATCGACATCAAGCACACGATCATCGAGGCGATCCGCGAGGAAACGTTGAAGTCGATGGCCGTGGGCATGGGTTGATTTTCCGCCCCGGCGCGCGGCATGCCCAGGGGCTTCTCGCCTCATTCACCAGGAGCAACACATGACGAGCGCACTCTCTTCCAGCACCATTCTTGGCGCGCCGCTGCCGAGCATCCCGTGGGAGGACCGCCCCGCCGGATCGGACGCGGTGATCTGGCGCTACAGCGGCAACCCGGTCATCCCGCGCGACCTGCTGCCGCGTTCCAACAGCATCTTCAACAGCGCGGTCGTGCCGTTCGAAGGCGGCTTCGCGGGCGTGTTCCGCGCGGACGATACGCGCCGTATCATGAATATTCACAGTGGTCGCAGCGCGGATGGCCTGACGTGGAACATCGAGCCGGACCCGATCGAGTTCGTCTGCGACGATCCGGAAATCGGCGCGTTCGCCTACCGCTACGATCCGCGCGTGTGCTGGCTGGAAGATCGTTATTACGTGACATGGTGCAACGGCTACCACGGGCCGACCATCGGCGTGGGTTATACGTACGATTTCAAGACCTTCACGCAGATCGAAAATGCCTTTTTGCCCTATAACCGCAACGGCGTGTTGTTCCCGCGCAAGATCAACGGGAAGTACGCCATGCTGAGCCGCCCCAGCGACACGGGCCATACGCCGTTCGGGGACATGTTCTACAGCGAAAGCCCGGATATGGAGCACTGGGGCAAACACCGCTTCGTGATGGCCCCCAAGCCCTGGACGTGGCAGAGCACCAAGATCGGCCCCGGCCCCACGCCGATCGAGACGACCGAGGGCTGGCTGCTGATTTATCACGGCGTGCTGACCTCGTGCAACGGCTTCGTGTACAGCATGGGCGCGGCCCTGCTGGATATCGACCAGCCGTGGAAGGTGCTGTACCGCACCGCGCCCTATTTGATGTCGCCGCAGAAGCTGTACGAGTGCGTGGGCGACGTGCCCAACGTCGTGTTCCCGTGCGCGGCGCTCACCGACGCGGCGACCGGGCGGCTGGCGATCTATTACGGCGCGGCGGACACGGTCACCGGGCTGGCCTTCGCCCAGGTGGACGAAATGATCGCGTTCGTGAAGGCGAATTCTGAGGTGTAAAAACGGGCGCGGGGCGGCGTAGCAACCTCACCCCCGGCCCCTCTCCAATCAAGTTGGAGAGGGGAGACAAGCAGCGTTAAAAAAGTTTTGTAGAGGTGGGTCTGTGACCCGCCCGTTTTTTTGCGGCAAATGGCATAGACGCCGTAGGGGCGTATTGCGATACGCCCCTACGCAAACCGCCCCTGGGCGATGTCCCCAACAAAAAACGGCCACCCGCGCACAACATCGGGTGGCCGTTGGATTTTCAGGCGGCAATGCCTATTGAAGCTGGTCGTCCAGCGGGCCGACGATGACCGGGATCACCGCGTCGCAGACCAGGTTGATCTCACGGCGCTGCGCGTCGTCGTAGTCGCCTTCGACTTCCTGGGCGACGGCCACCACCGGGAACAGCGTCGCGGGCGCGTCGTAACCGCGACGCGCCAGGGCGCGGCCCATCACTTCACGCGCGGCGCGCACGGTCGCGCCGGAGCTGTAAATGTCGTCCACGAGCGTCACCTGCCCGCCGCGCTCCAGGATCTCGACCATACGATCCGCCACGGACGGCAGCACGGCCATGTGCTTGATCTTGCCCGTGATCGGCTGGTATGAAACGGTCCAGCCCGGCAGATCGCTTTCGCGCACGCCCTCGGCTACCAGCGCGGCCTGCACCGCGTCCAGATCCATGCCGCCGAGCAGCGTCACCAGCGGGATCGAGCGGTCCAGGGATGTCCCGGCGCGCTGCACCGCCGCCGCGATCATGCCTTCCGACTTGGACGACGCGGGCTGAATCGTCAGATCAGGCGCAATCTGCGTCAGCGCAGGCGCGATCAGGTCCACGCCGACCTGCCCGGCCTCGTTTTCGAGCGGATCGAACCACGCGATCCAGACGGGGGGCACGTCCTGCTTGCCCGCATTCACATTCTTAAGGGGCAGATAGGCGGTAAGCCCGTTCGCGGAGAGCGGCAGCACCGGCTGGCCCTCGACCGCGCGAACATCATTTTTGGTCAACACCTGCCGAGGCGAACGATCCAAAAGCGATAAGTTTGCGTTCATCGTCGCAGCAAAGACGCTTTCTTCAACTTCAAGAATCATGGGAGTGTGCCGCCTTGGGACTCTAACTCGAATGGGACGATGGGGTTCGGGGGCCGCCAAAAACGGCGGCGCGCCGTGTCGTCCCTCGGCCCGGCTGCACGGCGCAGCGTGAACCGTGGGGTGACTTCAGTATTTTACCGGAAAACCAGCCGCCGCCAAGATCAACCGCCCTGCCCAGCATGAATTTTCGTTGAATCTGACAAGGAACCTTTGTACAGAGTGGCAGCAGGGCATTGGAGCAGAGTATTATTTGGGCAAGTTGGACCGATGACCGCTCTACGCAGACAGGTAAATAGTGATGCAAGAAACCACACCGCAACACGCAGATCCGCTCGAAAAAGATGACTGTTATCTGACCGCATTCGCCGCTTTCCGGGAGGCGCACCCCGAATTTGACGTCGAGGCGCTGGAAAGTCTACGCGCGCGGGACTATGCGCGCCTGGACGATCTGGGCCACACCTACCTCGACTACACGGGCGGCGGGCTGTACGCCCAAAGCCAGATCGACGCGCACATGCAGATGCTGCACGGCGGCGTGTACGGGAACCCCCATTCCAGCAATCCCACCTCAAAAGTGATGACGCAGCTCGCCGAACAGGCGCGCGCCGCCGTCCTGCGGACGTTCAACGCCTCGCCGGACGACTATGCGGTGATCTTCACCCAGAATGCCAGCGGTGCGCTGAAACTGGTCGGAGAATCGTACCCGTTCGGGCCGGGCAGCGCCTACCTGCTGACCTTCGACAACCACAACTCGGTCAACGGCATCCGTGAATTTGCGCGGTCCAAAGGCGCAAGCATCACCTACGTGCCGGTGCTGCCGCCCGACCTGCGCATGGACGAAGCCCGTCTGGAAAGCCTGCTCGACGCGGCCCAGCCGGACGCGCACAACCTGTTCGCCTATCCGGGCCAGTCGAATTTCTCCGGCGCGCAGCACAGCCTGGAATGGATCGAGCGGGCGCAGGCAAAGGGCTGGAACGTATTGCTCGACGCGGCGGCCTTCGCGCCGACCAACCGGCTCGACCTCAGCCGCTGGCAGCCCGATTTCGTCTCGCTGTCGTTTTACAAGATCTTCGGCTATCCCACGGGCGTCGGCGCGCTGATCGTGCGGCGCGCGGTGTTGGGCAAACTGCACCGGCCCTGGTTCGCGGGCGGCACAATCACCATCGCGTCCGTGCAGGGCGACGGCTACTATTTGCAGGAAGGCGAGGCCGGGTTCGAGGACGGCACGATCGATTATTTGAACATCCCGGCTGTGGAAATTGGCCTCAAGCACATCGAGTCGGTGGGCATCGACACGATCCATACGCGCGTGCTGGCGCTGACCGACTGGCTGATCAAGGCGCTGCTGGACCTGCGTCACGCCAACGGCGCGCCGCTGGTGCACTTTTACGGCCCGACCAACACCGACCGGCGCGGCGGCACGGTGACGTTCAACCTGTTCGATCCCGCCGGGAAGCTGTTCGATTACCGCGAAGTCGAGGCGGAAGCCAACGTACTCAACATCTCGCTGCGCACCGGCTGCTTCTGCAACCCCGGCGCAGGCGAGCAGGCGCACGGCATCACGCGCGACGATCTGGCGGACTGCTTCGGGCAGGGCCACGAGCGCATGACGTTCGAGGAGTTCATCCGCGTGATGAGCACGCGCGAAAAGGACGCCGTGGGCGCGGTGCGCGTCTCGACCGGCGTCGCATCGAACTTCGCGGACGTGTACCGCTTCGTGCAGTTTGTGGGCACGTTCCTGGACCGTCAGGCGTAGCGGAAGAGGCAGTTTGAAATTTCCAGTGCTACGATCCCAAAAAGGGATAACGAGTATTGGAAGGGAAAACATGACCCAAGATCAGAAGTCTGGTTACCTCAGATTCGCTGCGATGATCGTGACCTCGATGGTTGTGATGTTCGGGCTGATGTATCTGAACACCTACAAACTTTCACATGTGCGCTGGAGCGAGACGCGCGTCTTTATGACGTTCATCATGGGCGCGGCGATGGCCGTGATTATGCTGAGCTTTATGCGAGGCATGTACAGCAATACGCGGGTCAATATCGCCATCTATCTCGGCAGCCTCGTGGTCTTTTTGGGCGCGCTGTTTCTCGTCCGCAGCCAGGCCACCGTGGGCGATTCGGCTTACATGAGCGCGATGATTCCGCATCACTCAATCGCGATCCTGACCAGCGAAAACGCCAACATTGAGGATGTGCGCGTACGGGAGTTGGCCGACGGAATCATCGAGGCGCAGCGCCGCGAAATCAAGGAAATGGAATGGCTGATCGATGACATTCACGAAAACGGAATCGCCTCGACGCAGGCGGAGGCGGACGCCCGCCCGGTGCCTGAGTTCGAGGCCGCGCCGTAGTTGAGTGCCTGTGTGGAAACACGCCGCGAACGCAGTGATTGATTTTTGAGCGCGTCAGGGGATCGGGCATGTTTCGGCCCGCGACTGCGCTCACCGCTGCGGACGGGGCGCTTTGCAGCACCTTTACGCTGGCCGCTCGTGAAGCTATGGAGCGGCCAGCTCTTATATCCTCTTCATACGGAATGCAATACCCCGTCCCTACGCTTGTGAAGTGTCTCATTCAAGGGTCGAATTCGCTTGTTAGATTGCACAATTTCGAACTTGTGACATTTGATTTTCGAGTATTCTCGCTATAATACCCGCCAATATTTCCATGCCGCCGCGCCAGTTGCGTTCGGGCACCACCCCACCCCCGCAGGAGGCTCCTTGATCCAAACGCTTGAGATGGACGTTTCGTTCCCCGGCGACGAACGTGTCGATGCCGATTTTGAAGGGATGCACATCCCTACCGGCGAAGAAGGTGGGCCTTCTCCGTTCGACCTGTTCCTGGCGAGTATCGCCACGTGCGCGGGCATCAAAGTGCTGTATTTCTGCAACGAACGCGAGATTAGCACCGAGGGGTTGAGCCTGAAACAGCGCATGTTCTACAACCCTGAAAACCGGATGTTCGAGAAAATCGAGATCGACATCCAGCTGCCGCCCGATTTCCCCGAACAGTACCGTGATGCTGTGGTCCGGGCAGCCAACACCTGTGGAGTCAAGCGTCACCTGTTCAATCCACCGGAATTCGACGTACACGTATCTTGATCGACACGCACGCTATACGGTGAAAGCCAATCCATGTCCCGGTATGTCATTCGTCGCATCATCCAGGCAATACCGCTGCTCGTGGCTACCTCGATCCTTGTCTTTGCGATCCTCGAACTCGCCCCAGGCGACCCGACGCAAATGTACATGGACCCGGACAAGGCCACCGACCCCGAATATCTCGCGCAGGTGCGCGAAAGCCTGGGGCTGAACGAACCCGTCTACGTGCGTTATGGCGCGTGGCTGTCCAAGACGCTCCAGGGCGATCTGGGCTTTTCGTTCCGCACCCGGCGCGCGGTCACGTTCGAGATGGGCGAGCGCCTGCCGAACACGCTGCTGCTCGGCGGCGTGGCGCTGCTGATCTCGATCATCATTGCGCTGCCCATCGGCATCATCTCGGCGCTCAAGCGCTATACCCTGCTCGACTACGCGTTAAGCACGCTGGCGCTCGTCGGCATTTCCGTGCCCGTCTTCTGGATCGCGCTGCTGCTGCTACAGGTCTTTTCCATCCAACTGGGATGGCTGCCCGCCGTCGGCATGCACGACATGCGCGAGGAATATACGGGCTGGGCCAACGTGGTAGACGTGCTCAAACACATGATCCTGCCCGCCACTGTGCTCAGTCTGGCGCAGACGGCGAGCTGGTCGCGCTACCAGCGCTCGGCGCTGCTGGAAGTGCTCGACCAGGACTACATCCGCACCGCGCGCGCCAAAGGGCTGCGCGAGCGCCGCGTCATCATTCGGCACGCGCTGCGCAACGCCCTGATCCCGATCGTGACGCTGATCGGGCTGTCGGTGCCGTCCATCGTCACGGGGGCGTTTATCACCGAGACGATCTTCGGCTGGCCGGGCATGGGGCGGCTGGGCGTCGAAGCCATCGACGGGCGCGACTACCCGATCATCATGGCCGTTACGATGCTGTCGAGTCTGGTGATCATTTTAGGTAACTTGCTCGCCGATATCGCGTACGTATGGGTCGATCCCAGGATTCGTTATGAGTAGCACCGCCGTTACACTCTCACAGCCTTCTCAAAAAGCACGCTCCGAGTGGCGGCTGATCTGGCGGCAGTTCCGCAAGCACAAACTGGCCGTGATTAGCGCCGTACTGCTGATCGTGCTGGCGCTCGTCGCCATCTTCGCCGACCAGATCATCCCGTATGACCCCAACGCGATCGACGCGGCCTATGCGCGCGGGCGGCCCCAGCCCCCGACTGCCGAGCATCTCTTCGGCACGGACAACTACGGGCGCGACTACTTCTCCCGCGCGATCATCGGGCTGCGCGTCTCGCTGTTCGTGGCCGTTTCCGCCGTGGTCTTCCAGATCCTCGTCGGCGTCGTGATCGGCGCTGTGGCGGGCTACTTCGGCGGGTGGGTCGATAACGCGCTGATGCGATTTACGGATATCTTCTTATCCATCCCATCCTTTTTCCTGCTACTGATCGTCTCCGGGATCTTCGGCGGCACAATCTTCACGCTGATTTTGCTGATCGGCCTGTTGAGCTGGATGACCGTGGCGCGGCTGCTGCGCGCGGAGATTCTCTCGCTCAAAGAGCGCGACTTCGTGCTGGCGGCGCAGTGCATCGGCGTGTCGGGCCGCCGTCTGGTGATGCAGCACCTGCTGCCCAACGCGCTGGCGCCGATCATCGTGTCTGCGACGCTGGCCGTGCCATACGCCATTCTGACCGAGTCGTCGCTGAGCTTTCTGGGACGCGGCGTCCCGCCGCCCCACTCCAGCCTGGGCAAGATGATGGAAGACGCCCAGCAGTGGCTGCGCACCGCGTGGTGGATGTGGGTCGTGCCCGGATCGATCATTTCGGCCATTGTGCTGACGTTCAACTTCGTGGGCGACGGCCTGCGGGATGCGTTCGATCCCCGCCTGCGCCGTTAGCCGCCGCATATTCCTTTGGGCTTGCCGCATCCTGATCTTCGAGGATGCTTGTGTTCGGTTTTTGCAGGGAGGACTTCAATGAGGAAATCGTTGGCTGTTTTGCTGGTGCTGGTGCTGCTCGCCGTCCCGATGGCCGGAGTTATGGCTCAGGGCGACGATGATGGCGCCGGTTTTGAATGCCCGACCCAGGGCGGCACGATGATCACCGCCTACGGGGCGGACCCCCGCACGCTGAGCGGCCTGTATGCCAATGACGGCAACAGCCTGTTCATCGTTACCTTCATGGCCGAACCGCTCATCCTCGGCGGCGAGAACTGGGGCGACAAGATCGAACCGGCCCTCGCTGAATCGTGGGACATCTCCGACGACGGCCTGGAATATACCTTCCACCTGCGCCAGGACGTCACCTGGCACGACGGCGAACCCTTCACCGCTGAAGACGTGCTGTTCACGTACGAAGCCGTGCTGCTCGAAGACAACGCCATTAGCTGGCGCGCCAACCTCATGCAGGGCGACGAACCCATGCAGTTCGAGGTCGTGGACGATCACACGTTCAAGGTCATCCTGAGCGAGCCGAACGCCGCCGTGCTGACCGCGCTGTCGATCCCGATCGTGCCCGCGCACGCTTTCGAATCGACCAGCATGCTCGAAGCGCCCTACAACACCAACCCGATCACCACGGGTCCGTTCAAGTTCGTGGAATGGAACACGGGCGAAAGCGTGACGCTGGAAGCCAATCCCGACTACTGGCGCGGCGCGCCCTGCCTCGACCGCATCGTGATCCGCTTCATCGAAGGCGCGGCCAACCAGGCCAACGCGCTGCTGGCCGGCGAGCTGGACTTCGCCCGCGTTGACGGTGCGGACCTCACGCCGTTCGAGAACAATCCTGACTTCGTGCTTCAGACCGCCCCGCGCGACCTGATGCGCTATGTCGGCTTCAACAACCTCAGCCCGATCTACGGCGACGCCGCCGTACGCCGCGCGCTGGCCGTTGGCCTCGACCGTCAGGCGATCATCGACATTTCCGCCAGCGGCTACGGCCTCCTGGCCGATTCGGTGTTCAATCAGGCCGTGTTCATGTACGAGCAGGGCCGCAACGCGCAGTACGAGTACGATCCCGAAGCGGCGCAGCAGATGCTGGCCGACGCTGGCTGGACCGATACCGACGGCGATGGCATCCTGGACAAGGACGGCCAGCCGATGCACCTGCGTCTGGCATATTCGGGCACGTGGTCGCTGATGCAGTCGATCGCCCCCATCGTCTACGACAACTGGCGCGCGCTGGGTGTTGACGTGGAACTCGCACCGCTGGACGACGCGCAGGTCTACGAAGAGATCTACGACAACGTCAGCACGGAAAAGCCGTACGACGCCATGCTCGGCGGTTGGGGCCTGTTCGGACCGGAGCCGGATCACTACCGCAGCTTCTACGCCGACGCGACCAGCTATCTGGCGTACGACAACCCCGAAATCACGGCGATGTTCGCCGAGGGCCGCACCGTCACCGACGAGCAGGCGCGCTACGACCTGTACGCCGAGATCGACAGCAAGCTGTGGGAAGAACTGCCCATGATCCCGATCTACCAGTCGGTCGGCGCGTGGGTGTATCGCTCGGACCTGAACATCGACGCGGCGGAACTGAACGGCACGTTCCTGACCGGTCTGAAGTATTCGGGCCGCGTGTACTTCGAGAACTAAGCATCATGCATCGTCCCTGGCGGTGTGCAGCCCGTACACCGCCAGGGCGATCTCCCCCTCAGTACATGGCGAACTTTTTGTTTCCCATTTAATATTTGTGCAAAGTTACTAATTGAAAGCCGCCGCGACCGTTTAAAATGGCAGGGACACTATGTCGCTGCGGACCACTCACTCAAGCTCGCTCCAGCAGTTGATATTCCAGTGCAACCGCCCGGTGTGTCTTTTTTTACTCGAACCGCACCGATTCCGGTAACAGACTAAAAATAACGATCCCATCCACAACACCTCTGTGAAGCACATTTACCAGCGTGGTAAGTGGCAGTCGTTTTTTATACACAAGGAGAAGAAGATGCGCCGATTTTTAGTTCTGCTGCTCGTGCTCAGTTTTGTGGCGATCCCGCTTGGCGGCGTTGTCGCCCAGGACGAGAAGGTGCTGGTCGTCGGCCTGTCCGAAGACTACAGCCGCCTCGACCCGGGCCGCGCTTACGAGCCGGGCGGCTCGTTGGTGTACCATTCGGTGTACGACACCCTGGTCACCTTCCCCTCGGACTCGACCGCCGAAATTCTGCCGAATCTCGCGTCGGAGTGGAGCATTTCCGATGACGGTTTGGTCTACACCTTCACCCTGCGTGACGACGTGACGTTCTCCAACGGCGATCCGCTGACCGCCGAAGACGTGGTATTCAGCATCAACCGCATGAAGAACCTGAAGGACAACCCGTCCTTCCTGGCCGACACCATCGCCAGCGTCGAGGCTGTGGACGACCTGACCGTGGCGCTCACGCTGACCGCGCCCGATCCCGCGATCCTGGCGAAGCTGGTCTTCGACGCGTTCTCGATCGTGAACGCCGAGGAAGTCCAGGCCCAGGGTGGCACGGACGCCGAAGACGCCGCCGAGACGGACACCGCCGAAGCATGGTTCAACGGCAACTCCGCCGGGACCGGCCCGTACGTGCTCGAAAGCTACGAGCCGGGCGTGCAGACCATCCTGGCGCGCAACGAAGCCTACTGGGGCGATGCGCCGTACTTCGACCGCATCATCATCCAGAACCTGCCCGAAACCGCCACGCAGAAGCTCTCGCTCGAAGCGGGCGACATCGACATCGCCATGGACGTGATCGCGGACCAGCTGCCCTCGTTCGAGAGCAACCCCGACATCACCGTCTTCTCGACCCAGAGCGACACCCTGATCTTCCTGCTGTTCAACCAGGACCCCGAAGTCGGCGGCCCGATGAGCGATCCGCAGGTGCAGAAGGCCGTTCGCTACGCGCTGAACTACGCAGAACTGGCGTTCCTGAGCGGTGAAGGCGCGAACACGCCTGCCGCGATGGTTCCGATCGGCTTCGCGGGCGCGCTCGACCCGTCCGAGGGCGTCGCGCAGGACGTGGACATGGCGAAGCAGATCCTCTCGGACGCGGGTTACGCGGACGGCTTCGACGTCGACCTGGAATACCCGGACTTCAACTACATCGGCACGGACTTCAACGTCGTGGCGCAGAAGGTCCAGGCGGACCTCGCGGCGGTGGGCATCAACGTGACGCTCGTCCCGCAGGAATTCCAGACCTCGCTCGACCTGTACCGCACCGGCGCACAGGGCTTCAGCCTCTGGCTCTGGAACCCGGACTACCAGGACACGCTCGACTACGTTGAGTTCCTGCCGGGCGGCGTCGTGGGCCTGCGCGCGAACTGGACCGACGAGAACGCGGACCAGGAAATCCTGGACCTGCGCGATCAGGTCAAGGTCGAAACGGACGACGCGGCCCGCATCGACCTGTTCACCCAGATCCAGCACTACGAGCAGGAAAGCGCGCCGTTTGCGCCGCTGTTCCAGCCGGGCGTGCACTTCGCCTATCGCAGCGATCTGCAAGGCTTCGCCTACAACGGCCAGTGGCGTGTAGACCTGACCCAGCTCAGCTACTAATCCGCTGAATCGTTGACCGTTTGTCGTGCGGCGAGGTCGGTTGATCTCGCCGCACGTTTACCGCACCGTTTCACCTAGAGAGCTGCCATGTCGCTTTACCGCTACCTCGCGCGGCGTCTGCTGCTGCTGATTCCACTGCTGATCGGGATCTCCCTCGTCTCGTTTCTCATTTCGAACGCGCTGCCCGCCGATCCCACTGCCGCCAACCTGGGCGAGCGCGCCGCCGCCGACCCGGAAATCGTGCAGGCCTTCCGCGACAAGTGGGGGCTGGACGATCCGCTGTACGTGCAGTACCTGTCCTACATGCGCAACCTGCTGAAAGGGGACATGGGCACGTCGATCCGCAGTCACAGGCCCATCGTGGACGAGTTGAGCAAGTACCTGCCCGCGACGATCGAGCTAGCGACGTTCGGCATCGTGATCAGCATCCTGGCCGGGATCGTGTTCGGCGTGATCTCCGCCGTGTGGCGCAACCGCCCGATCGACTTCATCGTGCGCATCATCTCGCTGATCGGAGTCAGCGCGCCGGTCTTCTGGCTGGCGCTGCTGGGGCTGATCGTTCTCTATTTGCGCTGGGGCATCGTGCCCGGCCCCGGACGGCTGGATGCGCGCGTCATCCCGCCGCCCAACGTCACGGGCATGTACACCATCGACAGCCTGCTCGCGGGACAGTGGGACGTGTTCCGCAACGCGCTGTCTCACCTGATGCTGCCGTCGGTGGTGCTGGCCGCCTATTCCGTGGGGCTGATCACGCGCATCACGCGCTCGTCGATGCTGGAAGTGCTCTCGCAGGAATATATGAACACAGCGCGCAGCAAGGGCCTGCGCGAGCGGCACGTCATCCTGCGGCACGGGCTGCGCAACGCGCTGATGCCGGTGGTGACCATCATCGGCCTGTCGTACGGCAACCTGCTCTCCGGCGCGGTGCTGACCGAAACGATCTTCGCGTGGGAAGGCATCGGGCGCTACGCCTACAACGCCGCGCGCACCCTCGACTTCCCGGCGATCATGGGCGTGACGATGCTGATCGCGATCGTCTTCGTCGTGACCAATCTCGTCGTCGATATGCTCTACTATTTCCTTGATCCGCGTCTGCGCTATCAAGGCTGATGCTCATGACACCAAGACTCAACATCATTCGCCGCCGCGCCCGCCAGAATCCGCTGATGGTCGCCGGTATCCTGATCTGCATCGCGTGGATCTTCGTCTCGATCTTCGCCAAATACGTCGCGCCGTACGATCCGCTGGAACAGAGCATCATGGAACGCCTGATGGGCCCCAGCAGCGCGCACCTGTTCGGCACAGACCAGTTGGGGCGCGACGTGCTTTCGCGCGTGTTGTACGGCGGGCGGATCTCGCTGCCTGCCGGGCTGCTGGTCGTCACCAGCGCGATGATTATCGGCACGATCTTCGGCGCGATCACCGGCTACGTAGGCGGGATGGCCGACGAGCTGCTGATGCGCTTCACCGAAATTTTCATGGCGTTCCCGATCATCATCCTGGCGATGGCGATCGCCGCCGCGCTGGGACCGAGCGTGCGCAATGCCGTGATTGCCATGATCGTGGTGTGGTGGCCGAACTACGCGCGCATCGTGCGCAGCCTCGTGATCCAGGTGAAGTCGAACCAGTACGTCGAATCGGCGCAGGCCATCGGCGCGTCGCCCCTGCGCATCCTGTTCATCACGATTCTGCCCAACTGCGTCGCGCCCGCGCTGGTCATGGCGACGCTGGACATCGGCAACGCGATCCTGATCTTCGCGGGCCTGAGCTTCCTCGGCGTGGGGCCGGAACCCTCCGCAGCGGAATGGGGCCGCATGGTCTCGGACGGCATCGACCATTACGACCAGTGGTGGCTGAGCGCGTTCCCCGGCATCGCCATTTTCACGGCGGTGATGGCGCTGAACTTCATCGGCGACGGCCTGCGCGATCTGGCCGACCCGCGCACGCGTAAGGCGGTAGGATGACAGCAGCCATTAGCGGTTAGCCAGGAGCAAGAGCACCTCACCCCCGGCCCCTCTCCAATCAAGTTGGAGAGGGGAGCAAGCAGCATAAACAAGGGTTTGTAGGGGCGTATTGCGATACGCCCCCGACGAAGTGCGATGCGCTCGTTATACCGTGTGGTGGTGCGCTTGCAGGCTGCGGACGCGGATGTCTTTCGCCTTCAGCGCCTGGATGCCGTTCAGCGCCGCCTGCGCCGCGCTGAGCGTCGTCAGCAGCGGCACGCCGTAACGCACCGCCGTGGTGCGGATGCGCATCCCGTCGCTGTGGGCGTCGGGACCGAGCGGCGTGTTGATGATCAGGTCGAGCTTGCCCTCGCGGATCAGGTCCTCGACGTTAGGTCCGCCCTCGCTGACCTTGCTGATCACGGTCACGTTCAGCCCGGCCTGCACGAAAAACGCCGCCGTGCCGCGCGTCGCCACGAGATCGAAGCCCAGCCGTTTGAAGTCACGCGCCAGCTTGAGCGCCGCGCTCTTGTCGAAGTCGTTCACGCTGAGGAACACCGTGCCCGACATCGGCAGCCGCAGCCCGGCGGCCAATTCCGCCTTGGCGAAGGCCAGCCCAAAGCGCGACGCGTGGCCCATCACCTCGCCCGTGCTGCGCATCTCCGGGCCCAGGATGGCGTCCACACCCAGGAATTTCTTGAACGGCAGCACCGCCTCCTTGACGAAAAACCCGTCCACGCGCGGTTCTTCGATCAGGCCGAGATCCGCGAGGCGCTCGCCCAGGATGACGCGCGTCGCCATGCGGGCCAGCGGCACGCCGACCGCCTTGCTGACGTAGGGGATCGTCCGGCTGGCGCGCGGGTTGACTTCGAGCATGTACACGATATCGTCCTTGATCGCGTACTGCACGTTCATCAGGCCGCGCACGCCCAGCGCGAGGCCCATACGCTCGGTGTATTCGCGAATGTGCGCGAGGTGGTAGGCCGAGATCTTGTAGGGCGGGATCACGCAGGCGGAGTCGCCGCTGTGCACGCCCGCTTCCTCGATGTGCTGCATCACGCCGCCGATCACGACGCGCTCGCCATCCGCGATGGCGTCCACGTCCACCTCATAGGCGTCTTCCAGGTAGTGATCGATCAGGATCGACTGGCCGGGCATGGTGTCCAGCGCCGCATTGACGTAACCCGCCAGCGCGTGCTCGTCGTAGACGATCGCCATCGCGCGCCCGCCCAACACGAACGAAGGCCGCACAATGACCGGGTACCCGATCTCCCGCGCGACGACCCGCGCCTCGGCCAGCGAGGCGGCCATGCCGTGCGCCGGGCTGGGGACGTCCAGTTCCGCCAGCAGCGTGCCGAACTGCCCGCGATCCTCCGCGGCGGCGATGGCGTCCGGCGACGTGCCGAGCACCGGCACGCCGTGCGCCACCAGCGCGCCCGCCAGATTGAGCGGCGTCTGCCCGCCGAACTGCAAGACCACGCCCTTGAGCGGCTGCTCACGCGCGATGACGTTCAGCACGTGCTCCAGCGTCAGCGGCTCGAAGTACAGCCGGTCGGACGTGTCGTAATCGGTGCTGACCGTCTCCGGGTTGCAGTTGACCATCACCGCTTCGTAACCCGCCGCGCGCACGGCCATCGCGGAGTGCACGCAGCAGTAATCGAACTCGATGCCCTGGCCGATGCGGTTGGGGCCACTGCCCAGGATGATCACCTTTTCGCGGTCGGTGGGCAGCGCTTCGTCTTCCGTCTCATAGCCGCTGTACAGGTACGGCGTGCGCGACTCAAACTCCGCCGCGCAGGTATCGACCATGTGGAAGGTGGGCAGAATACCCAGCGCCGCGCGCCGCGCCCGCACGTCAACAGCGGTCAGATCGCCGCCCGGCGACAGCAGCGCCGCGAGGTGCTCGTCCGCGAAGCCGGTACGCTTGGCCGCGCGCAACAGGTCCGGCGGCAGCGCGTCGAGCGCGCCGCACGCGGCGATCTGCGCTTCCAGCGTGGCGATGTCCGCGATCTGCGCCACGAACCAGGGATCGATCTGGCTGGCGGCGGCGACTTCATCCACCGTGCGCCCGTCGCGCAGCGCTTCCCACACCGCCCAGATGCGTTCCGCGCGGGCGTCACCCAGGCTCGCCAGATCGCCGTCCCAGACGCGGACGGCGGGCGTGGGGAACGGCGGGCGGCTGAGTTCCAGCGAGCGCAGGCCCTTGAGCAGCGCTTCTTTGAACGTGCGCCCGATCGCCATCGCCTCACCGACGGATTTCATCTGCGGGCCAAGCGCGGGATCGACGCCGGGGAACTTCTCGAAGGCCCAGCGCGGCAGCTTGGCGACCACGTAATCGATGCTCGGCTCGAAGGCGGCGACGGTCGTCTGCGTGATGTCGTTGCGCAGCTCGTCGAGCGTATAACCGACCGCCAGCAGCGCGGCCAGCTTGGCGATCGGGAAGCCGGTCGCCTTGCTCGCCAACGCCGACGAGCGGCTGACGCGCGGGTTCATCTCGATCACCAGCACGCGCCCGTCGGCGGGATTGACAGCAAACTGCACGTTGGAACCGCCCGTCTCCACGCCGACCGCGTGCATCACGGCGCGGGCCTGATCGCGCAGGCGCTGGTATTCGCGGTCGGTGAGCGTCATGGCCGGGGCGACGGTGATCGAGTCGCCGGTATGCACGCCCATCGGATCGATGTTTTCGATGGAGCACACGACCACGAAGTTATCCGCGCGGTCGCGCATCACTTCCAGCTCGTATTCCTTCCAGCCGAGCACGCTTTCTTCGACCAGCACGGAGCCGACCGGGCTTTCGCTGAGGCCGAAGGTCACTTTTTCCTCGAACTCGCCCGCGTTGTAGACGATGCCGCCACCGCTGCCGCCCAGCGTGAACGAAGGCCGGATCAACAGCGGGAAGCGCCCGATGCTGTCCGCGATGCGCTGCGCCTCGTCCAGAGAGGAGGCCAGCCCGCCCTGCGGCACGTCCAGCCCGGCTTCGTTCATGGCCTGCTGGAACAGCAGCCGGTCTTCGGCCAGCTTCATCGCCTCGACGCTCGCGCCGATCAGCGCCACGCCGTAGCGGTCGAGGATGCCCAGATCGGCCAGTTCGACCGCGGCATTGAGCGCCGTCTGCCCGCCGACCGTGGGCAGCAGCGCGTCAGGGCGCTCCTGCGCGATGATCAACTCCAGCACGTCCGGCGTCAGCGGCTCGATGTACGTCGCGTCGGCCAGATCGGGATCGGTCATGATGGTGGCGGGATTGCTGTTGACCAGCACCACGCGGTAGCCTTCGGCCTTGAGCGCCTTGACCGCCTGTGTGCCGCTGTAGTCGAACTCGGCGGCCTGCCCGATCAGGATCGGCCCGGCCCCGACGATCAGGATCGTGTGAATATCGGTTCGCTTGGGCATCTGGGTTACTCCGCCTCCCCGCCGGACCGCGCCGCCATCAGCGCGACGAACTCATCGAACAGCGGCAGCGCGTCGTGCGGCCCCGGCGCGGCTTCGGGGTGATACTGGATGCTCAGCGCGGGAATGGTGCGGTGGCGCAGGCCCTCGCAGCAGTCGTCGTTCAGGTTGACGTGCGTCATCTCGACGTCCGGCGGCAGGCTGGCCGGATCGACGGCGAAGTTATGGTTGTGCGCGCTGATCTCCACGCGGCCCGTGGGCAGGTGCTTGACGGGCTGGTTGCCGCCGTGATGCCCGAACTTGAGGCGATACGTCCGCCCTCCCAACGCTTGGCCGAGCAACTGGTGGCCCAGGCAGATTCCGAAAACCGGGACCTGCCCCAGCAAGCCCTGCGTTGCTTCGACCGCATAGGGCAGCGCGGACGGATCGCCGGGACCGTTGCTGAGCAGCACGCCGTCCGGATGCAGCGCCAGCGCGTCGCGGGCGGGGGTCAGCGCGGGCACGAC
>NZ_DAISHJ010000066.1:0-18048 GCF_036822615.1 Aggregatilinea sp.
GCACGCTGGCCTGGGCCGCGTCGATCGTGCTCACGCTGGCAGTCGGGGTGCTGGTCGGCGCGGGCGTCTACCGGGCCACCTACGAGGAGCCGCACGGCAGCATGATCGTGCCGCTGGCCGATCTCACTCCGGAACCGGAAGCCGGAGCACTTCCCCCCGACGCGATGCTCAATCTGCCAGCGGTACCGGTACCGAATATCCCGCGCATCGACGAAACGCCGTCCTACCTGATCCATCCCGGCACCACTGCCGCGCTGCTGGCCCTCAACACGCTCGGATACACGGATCAGAACCCGCCCACATACGAGGTCCAGATCGACGATCTGACCGATCCGATCCGCGCCACGCTGGAAGACACGAGCGTCACGCCGGACGACATCGTCGCATTCGTCAATCACCCCATCGGTTTCCGCGCGGTGACGCGCCTGGGCGGAACCATCGATCTTGCCGAGCGGATCGTGGCGGCGGGTTATCCCGTGATCGCCGCGACGACAATGCGTTTCGAGCCGGATGACACCTTCGAGGGCATCCGCCTGTACGCGGACTATCACGTCATCACAGGCTACGACACGGAGCAGCGCGCGCTGCTGGCGTACGACGCTTACGATCTGCGCCCAACCAGCGCTCCCGCACTGATCCCCTATTCGGTCTTCGACGCGTTATGGACGCCATCCGCCAATGCATTCATCGTGATTTTCCCGATCAATGACGAGGCGCGCGTGCTGCAGATTCTGGGCGACTACGCCGATCCCGACGCCGCCGCCCGCGCGGCCTTCGACCAGGGCATTGCGCAGACGAGTCTCGACGGGGCCGACGCGCTGGCGTGGCTCAAACTCGGCAACGCGTGCTTCGCGCTGGACGAGTTCGATCAGGCCGCCGACGCCTACGACATGGCGCTGGATCAGGGCCTGCCGCTGACTCTGCTGCAAAGCCAGTTCGGGCCGTTCCAGGTTTATTACGCCCAGGAACGTTACGAGGATGTCCTCCGGCTGCTGCGCGGCAGCGCCCCGGCGGACGGCGTGAACGCCGAAGAGTGGCAGTTCTGGTACGGCATCACCGAGATCACGTTGGGGAACATCGAGGAGGGCCGTCCGTATCTGGAACACGCACAGGCGCTCAATCCGGCGTACTTGCCTGCAACGGCGGCGTTGTCTGACTTCAACCTGCAAGCCGCCGCAAGCGCCACCGCGACGCCAGCAAGCGTGACGCCGACTCTGGAACCATCCAATGTCGTGCGACTGGAGGGCTTTCGCCACAAGTACCAAACGTGGAACAACGACGGTCCCGCGTCGTTGGCGATGGCGTTCAGCCACTATGGAATCGAGCAAAACGGCGCGGCGCTGACTCAAGAAGACATTCGACCCTTCCTGCGACCAAACACAGAAGACAAAAGCGTCCAGCCCAACGAGATGGTGCAGTATGTCGAGGAACAAACCGACCTGCGCGCCATCATGCGAATCGGCGGGGATCAGGCCGTGCTCAAGCGGCTGTTAACGGCGGGCTTCCCGGTCATCGTCGAGCAGGGCTTCGCGCCGGAAGAGGATCTCTGGTTCGGCCACTATGTGCTGCTCATCGGCTATGACGATACAGCGAACGCCTTCCTGACCTACGACAGCTACCTCGGCAGTGGTGAGTTGGGAGACGGGCTGCCACAGCCTTACGATACGTTCGATGCGGCGTGGCAGCAGTTCAACCGGGTGTTCATCGTGGCGTACCCTGCCGAGGAAGAAGACCGGCTCTATGCCGCGTTGGGAGATTACACGGACGAGGACTACAGCGTGCAGGCCGCGCTCGATGGGGCGCTGCGCGAAACCGAGGCCAACGCCGACGATGCGTTCGCGTGGTTCAACCTGGGATCGTCCTACGTGGCGCTGCGCGACTACGACAACGCCGCCGCTGCCTATGACCGGGCATTCCAGCTCCAACTCCCGTGGCAGATGCTGTGGTACCAGTTCGGCCCGTACGAGGCGTACTACAACGCGGGCCGCTACAACGACATGATTGCGATGGCGATGTCGAATCTGGGCACGACGACGTACGTCGAGGAAACGTACTACTGGCAGGGCATGGCCTCTGCCGCCCTGGGGCGCGTCGTCCAGGCGGAGCGCAGCTTCCAGCAGGCGCTGGGGTTGAACCCGAACTACACACAGGCGGAGGACGCACTCGCGGCGCTGCCCTCCGATCCTGCCGCCACGCCGGACGCGACCGAGATCGCCACCGAAGCCACACCGTAACACCTACCGGATCGCGCCGGGGAATGGACGTGTGTTCCCCGGCGCGATCCGCTCCCTGGGAGTTTGCACAAATCGACTCAAACTGGCCCCAAATTGCCAATCTCCATCTTGACACTGCCCCGCCCGTTTGGTATCCTTCGTGGCGTATTCCTGAGTAGCTCAATCGGCAGAGCAATCGGCTGTTAACCGATGGGTTGTAGGTTCGAGTCCTACCTCAGGAGCCAACAAAAAAGCCCCTGGTCATCTGCCCGGGGGCTTTTGGTTTTCCTGCGCAAAAAGCAAGGGCAGGTTCGGAAACCTGCCCCTGTTTTTTCGCTCTTGAGCTTGCTAACGGCTGATCGCCAGCCGCTGACAGCTAAATGACGAACTCGCCGTCCTTGTAGAACAGCTCGTCGTCCACGATGATCTGCCCGCCCTGGCGCATGTCGCAGATCATGTCCCAGTGCACGAACGAGTTGTTGACGCTGCCCGTCTCGCCGTAGCCCTGGCCGACCGCCATGTGCACCGTGCCGCCGATCTTCTCGTCGAACAGGATCGAGCCGGTAAACTGCTGGATGTCGCGGTTCGTGCCGATGGCGAACTCACCCAGGCGGCGCGCCCCGGCGTCCGTGTCCAGCGTGGCGGTCAGGAATTCCTGGTTGGCCTGGGCCTTCGCTTCCACCACCAGACCGTCCTTGAACTTCAGCTCGATACCCTTGACCTCGTTGCCCTGGTAGTAGGCGGGATAGGTGAAACGCACCCAGCCGTTGACGCTGGTTTCCACCGGACCGGTGAAGATCTCGCCATCCGGGAAGTTTTCCTTGCCGCCCGCGTTCTTGAACAGACGCCCGTCGATGGACATTTCCAGGTCGATGTGCTCGCCCTTCACCTGGAGGTGCTTCTTGCCCTTCAGCCAGTCGATCAGGCGCTCGTGCGACTGGTACACGGCCTTCCACGCCGCCACCGGATCGTCGTGCTCGACCTTGCACGCGCCGTAGAGGAAGTCCTCGTACTGGCGCAGCGACATGCCCGCCGCCTGCGCGTAGCCGAAGGTGGGGAACTGGGTCGTGCAGCGGCGCAGCTCTTTGGCCGCCTCGCGCCGCATCTGGATCTGGATGAGCTGGTCGTGATACTTCGAGCGGGCGCGCTGGCGATCGAGCGGATAGGCCGAGAGCGCGCGCGGATTCTGCGACGACTCGATGCGGACCAGTGCCTCGCAGGTTTCGTACATCAGCTTGAGCATGGGGTTGACGGTCGAAAGCTGGTCCATGCTGGCGCCGGATTCGAGCGCCACTTCATCTTCCTGCTGCATCTGGATGTAGACGAATGGCTCCGCGCCCGCGTTGAAGGCTTCTTCGTACAGCGCCTGCGCCAGAGGCTGAGCCTCGGGGCTGAGGGCGCGGATCAAGAACTTTTCGCCGGGCTGAAGCGCAAGCGAGTAATTGACCAGCACCTGCGCCATCTTTTGAATGCGGTTATCCATTAGAGCGTTGTTCCTCCAGGAACTGAGAAAATACCGTCTTCGATAACTATTGGGCAGATTGTACCATGCAGCGCCAGAGCGGGGTCTATATATGTGCCCGGTGCTTAACAAACTCGATCAACCCGTACCATACCGGGTCCGCCTGGGCTTTCAGCGCCTCCAACTGATCCGGCGGCGCGTTGTCATAAAAGCCGTCGAGACGCACCAGCAGGCGCAGGGCGCTGAAGACGTCCCAAAAATCGCGGTCGGGGACCGGCCCCAACGCCGCTTCGTATCCGGCCAAAAACCGGTCGCTGAGCGCCAGGCCATACGCCCCCAGCGCCGCGCTGGCGTACCCGATATCGAAGCGCGGATCGGCCAGCAGCGCGTTTTCCCAGCCCAGCACCGACACGATCCACATCCGTTCCGCCAGCACGTTGCCCAGCGTGTAATCGCCGTGCAGCACGGTATAGGGCAGCTCGCGCACGGTGTTGATCTTCATCAGCAGCCAGTCGAGGATGGTGTCCATCTCCGACGTGCCCGATTCGCGCACGTACGTCGCCACGGCGTCGAAGGCCACACGCAGCGGCAGCACGGGGAGATCGGGGAATTCGTCCCACTGGAGGCTGTGCAGGTAGGCCAGCGTCTGCGCGAAGTGCGGCTCGACGCGGGCGAAAAAGGCGTGAATCTGCCCGTCCATCCCGCGCGCTTCAGGAAAATCGGCCAGCATCAGGGCGTGGGACATGCCGCGTCCCCAGCCCAGGTAATACACCTGCGGCACGGGATATCGCAGTGCGCGCAGGGCCTGCATCACGGTAAAGGCGCGGAACGCCTTCGGCATCTCGGCGGGCGAATAGCGCGCCAAAACCACGCGGTGCGGCAGCATTCCTTCGGGATCGTCCAGAGCAAACGCGCGATAGCGTTCGGCGCGGCCCAAACCGACCGGGATCGGGCAGGTGGGCACGGCACGACCGAACGCCATGCGCAGTACCATATCAATTTCGTAGTCGTAGTGAGTGTCCATCAGCGGCAGACCAGGCGCGATGCGGCGCTTCCTCCCCTCTCCCCGCAGGTTGCGGTAGTAGAAGAATACGATAAGCGCCGGGATCTGCAAAGTGAGCGGAGCAGCGATTAGCCGTCAGCCGTCAGCCAAGGCAGAACTCGAATGTACCCACAAACGTACTGGTGCAGTTTAATAAAACAATTCGGTCATCACCGCGACCTCACCCCCAGCCCCTCTCCAGTCTGGGCTGGAGAGGGGAGAAAAGCCGCGCCAAGGGGGTTTTGTAGGGGCGGGTTCTTAACCCGCCCTGGTTTTGGCCGGATTATATTGTTAAACCGCACCAACGCGCCTCGCCGTTCCGCCCTACTCCCCACCTTTCGTGAAGCGCGCCCAATCGTAGGCCAGGGTCAGGGGGCGCGCGTCGGTCGAGAGGCCAAGATCCGAGGCCGAGACCATACCGTCGGCGGACAGGGACAGGATCAGATCGCCGTTCACCGACGCGATCACGTCCGCCGGGATCGTCACGGACTGCTCCGACCAGCCGCCGGGCCCGGCGGTGAAATCGCCCAGGCGCGTGCCGTTGGCGACGACCTTCACCGTGCGCGCCGAGTCGAACGCGGTGACGCGCATCGTCAGCGTATAGTCGCTGCCGTCTACAGGCAGATGCGCGTACAGCAGCGCTTCCTGCTCACCGCCCGCCCAGCGCGCGCTGACGCCGCCGACATCTTCGTGTGCATACCAGCCGTGCCCGATGAAGCCCTCGTCGCCCGTCACGCCGAGATCCAGCATATAGTCGCCGGATGCGGATTCCGGCGGCGTGCGCGGCACGCAGCCTTTCGGGTGGCTCGTCGTGCGGTACAGCACCACGTCGTCCTCGACGGTCACGAAACACAGCGACGGATGCCCGTTCATGAAGGCCAGCGTCTCCTGCGCGCGATCCGGCGCGAGCCAGTTCAGGTGCACGACGACGTAGCCGACTGGCCACTCGTCCACGATGCGCGTCAACTCGCCAATATCCGGTCCTGTGCCCAACATCTGCGCGCCCGTCAGCCCGGCGAACAACGGCGAGGTCACGTAATATTCCTGCTTGTCCGGCGCGAAGCGGGCCAGCATGCCGCTGACCGTGCGCTTATGATGCGTCGTCGCGTAAAACTGCGCGTCCGCGTGGGAACCGATCTCGCGCCAGCCGCTGAATGGACCCGACGGCACATCGATCACCACGTAGTCGTAGTCAGGGTAGTCTTCCTCGCCCATCATAGCGTAGATGTCATAGGCGCGCGGCGCGGGCGCGGAGGGGAACGGCGACAGTGCGCCCGCGTCCCACAGAAAGGCCACCGCCAACGCCCCGGTCACCAGACTCTGCGCGGAAACGGAGCGCAGGCGGCGCAGCCAGGGATCGAAGGTCAGCGCGGCGAAGGTGATCAGGCCCAGCACCGCGGGCGGCGTAAACCGCGCAGGTGTGCGGAGCTGGCCCTCGGTCAGATCGAACACGAGGCGGAACGGCAGCGGGATCGTCGCCCCGGCCAGCGTGATCTCCGGCCCCAGCGCCAGCACCAGCGGCGGGAGCGCAGCCAGCAGCCAGAACCAGCGCACACGCGGGCGGCGGCGCACCAGCAGGCCCGCGATCACCAGCGGGATCAGCAGGCGGCCCAGGCTGAGATCGCCCGCGCCGGGCACAACCAGGGCCTTCAACGGCAGGGAATAGGCGCGCAGGGTGTAGTCGTTCGCCGCGACCAGATCGTCCGCGTCGTAGGCGAGCATCTGGCGCAGCGGCGCGATCGCGTAGGCCAGCGCCAGCGCCAGGAGTGCAGCCAGCGCGCCCAGCACGACCAGTCGCGTACGATCGGAACGCGTTTCGGCGCGGACCAGGGCCAGCACCGCGTACGGCGTCAGCAGCAGCGCGGCCCACAGCAGCACCAGCGGATCGGTCAGCCACATGCCCCATGCGGCCACGCCCAACGCCGTCACCCACCCGATCCGGCGCGTCGTGGCGATCCGGTCCCAGAGCAGCAGCGCCAGCGGCATCCAGAAGACGCCGATCAGGTTCAGGTGATCGCTGGCGGCGTGATCGAGCATGTACGGCGTGAACGCGAACGCCACCCCGCCCACCAGCGCGCCCGCCGTCCCGATGCCCTGCCGCCGCAAAAACGCGGCCATCAGCGTTCCGGCCAGCGTAAACGCCAGCGGCAGGATCGTATTGGCCGCAGCCAGATGCCCGATCAGCGGCTCCAGCGCCATATACACCGGCAGCCAGACCGGCGCGAGCGTATGATAGGCCAGATTGTGCGTGTAGGGCGCCAGCACCATGTTCGTGGTGTACGGGTCCTGCCCGGTCAGGGCGGCGTGTTGCATCCACCACAGATTCCAGTGGAAGATAAAATAGTCCCAGTGCCCCTCCTGGTCGATCTGGCCTTCGACCCAGGAGCCGAGATGCAGCGTCAGCGGCGCGAGCACGATCAGACTCAGCAGCGCGAAAAAGGCCACGATCAGCAGTGTGCGCCGCAGCGCCATACGCCGGGCTGCCACGGGATAGGGGATGGAAACGCGAACGAGTTTCATAGATAACCGGGAGTGAAAACCTCACACCTTCTATTGAGCGACCTGTTAATTTTGCCGCAAACCAGTTCGTCATTACAATTCGAGTCATGTTATTTTGCCTTCCAGGTTCGTAACCTGGCGGGAGCAGCGCCCGATTGACGCCGCTGCGCACGCGCACCCATCCGGCGAACTCGCCGCAGCCCAGGACAGCCCTATGTCAGAGACAGGCCCTAACAACCCGGTCCGCTACACCCGCTTCGGCGGGATCTTCGGCGTGCACGGCCTGCGCGCTCTGACGCGCCGCACCTATCGCAGCAGCATGGTATGGTGGCTGGTGCGCGTGGTAGATGGCCTGATCGTCGGCGGTGGGCTGGTGCTGATTGGCGTGATTATCGTGGTGGTGAACAACATGCTGAACGGCGCGGCGTGCTTCGGCCAGGGCGCGGTCGGCGCGATTCTGCTCGGCATCTTCGTGCTGCTGTGGTTCATGGCCGCGCCGTTCAGCCAGCGCTGGGTCGTCGGCGTGCCGGACGGCTGGTACTACCTCGTGGAAGACGGCGCAGGCGAGGTGGTCGAGTTCCTGGGGCCGGGCCGCTGGATCGTGCCGTGGAGCTGGCGCGCGGTGGTGCGCCCCTACGCGAACTTCCAGGTGATCGAGAGCCGCCCTGTGATCGAAGACGCGCTGCAATCCGACTTTTTGCCGGTCACGATCGAGGCGACGGTGACGGTCGTGTTCGATCCGACGCAGGCCGATCCCGGCGCGTATGACGACCTGGGCGCGATGGCGACGCGCGACGCCTTCCAGCAGCTTCTCGCGCGCCAGACCGACGAAGCCGTGCGCGGCTATCTGGCGCTGCTCACCCCCACACAGGGCCGCTCGCTGAGCAGCCAGGCTACGCTCGAAGACGTGATCCGGCAGCACGTCGCGCGGCTCGACATCCTGGGGCTGTTCGTGCCCGCCAGCCAGCCGCCCGCCGTGACGATCCGGCTGGTCCCGGCCCTGCGTGAAGCGTTCTTCGAGGTGTGGGAAAACCTCGGCTACAGCCGCTACGAAATGCCCACGCGCCTCGACCTCAGCGCGATCGAGCGCGCGCTGGATCTGCCGCCGCACGAAGCGTACCAGCTCATCTACCTGATGCAGCGGGGAACCCGCGCCAGCCGGACCACGTCACAGGTCGCGCGATGGCAGGAAAACGCGCCGAAAGCCGCCCAGAACGCGCCCGCCCCTTCCCCGGCGGACTGGGCCGCGCAAACGATGTCGCACGACGTCATCCGCGATACGCTGGAGCACGCGGTCGTGCCGCCCGCCGACGAGAATCCGCCCATCGAGTCGCCCGTTCCGGCGGAGGAACCGGAAGAAGAGGTGCGCCAGATTCGCCGTGGTCCAAATCAGGCCCCGGACCCATTCGATCTACGCCGCGAGCGTAAGGCCAAACGCCGCGCCAGCAAACGACTGGACTAGCCGGGCGGCAGTCCACGCGCTTTACCACTCCACTCTTACAGGCCCACCAGCACCGGGATCCGCACACGCGGACCCCGGTGCTGCGCTGCCGTGCGTGCAACCCGGTCGGCGGTTTTCCGTATAAAACAGCAGAAGCCAGCAGATAACGCTCACGTTAAGAGCAGAATTGGGGCGCCGCATGAAAGCAGTTGTCTACACGTCCTACGGACCACCTGACGTCCTTCACCCTGTCGAGATCGAAAAACCCGTGCCAAAGGATAATGAGATCCTGATCCGGGTTTTTGCAGTTCCCGTCAGCTTTGGGGACGTTCTGGCGCGGAAATTCAACACCGTCTCGCCGCGCAATTTTTCCATGCCCGCCCTGCTGTGGCTCCCGTCACGGCTCGCTTTCGGCATGCGCAAGCCGCGCAAACCGGTCCTGGGCAGCGAATTTGCCGGAGAAGTCGAAGCCGCCGGTTCGGCGGTCACGCGCTTAAAGCCGGGCGACCGCGTATTCGGCTATCGCGGGGCCAGCTTCGGCGCGTATGCCGAGTACCTGTGCATGTCCGAAACCGGCACGGTGACCGCCATGCCCGCCAATGTGTCCTACGAAGAAGCTGCCACCATTCCCTACGGTGCGCTGACGGCGGGAAATCTGCTCAAGAAGGTAAACATCCGGCCCGGCCAGAAGGTGCTGATCAACGGCGCGTCCGGCGGCATCGGCTCGGCGGTCCAGCTCGCCAAACATGCCGGGGCGGAAGTAACCGGCGTATGCAGCACGCCGCGCGTCGAACTCGTCAAGGCGCTGGGGGCCGATCACGTCATCGACTACACCCGCGAAGACTTCACCCAAAACCGCGAAACTTACGACCTGATCTTCGACATCCTGAACAAAAGCTCGTTTGCGCGCTGCAAAGCCTCTCTCACGCCCAACGGGCGCTACCTGTTGGCCAGCTTCAAGATGAAACAGATCTTTCAGATGCTGCGGACTTCACTCGGCGGCGGCAAAAAGGTGATCTGCGCGCTGTCGGTCGAAAACCAGGCTGGCCTGGAACACGTCAAAACGCTCGTCGAGGAAGGCGCGATCAAAGCCGTCATCGACCGGTGTTACCCGCTGGAGCAAGCCGCCGAGGCACATCGCTACGTCGAGGCCGGGGGCAAAACCGCCAGCGTCGTGCTCACGGTAGGCCGCAGCAGTTAGATGCAGAATCGTTCAGAGTCACCTTTATCAAGCCAGCGTATGGGATGTCCATGAAAGCGATCGTGTATACCCGCTACGGACCGCCGGACGTCCTTCATCTCGTGGAAATACCGAAGCCAGTCCCACGCGAAAACGAAGTTCTGGCCAAGGTTCGCGCCACGACCGTCACTATCGGGGACGTGCGGATGCGGCGTTTCGACGTCCCGCGCGGGCAGTGGCTCTTCGCGCGGCTGTATCTGGGCATTCGACACCCCAAACGGCCCGTTCTGGGGATGGAGCTGGCCGGAGACGTCGAAGCGGTGGGCCGGGCGGTGACCCGCTTCAAGGCCGGTGACGCGATCCTTGCTTCGACCTTCGACGTGAATTTCGGGGGCTATGCCGAGTACAAATGCCTGCCTGAAGGCGGCATGCTCGTGATCAAACCGGCTGCGCTCACCTATGAAGAAGCTGCCGCCGTTCCGGGCGGTGGGATGACCGCGCTGCGATGCCTGAAAAAAGGAAACATTCAACCTGGGCAGAAAGTGCTGATCTATGGGGCCTCAGGCGCAGTCGGGACGTACGCGGTACAGCTTGCGCGGCGTCACTTTGGCGCTGACGTAACCGGCGTATGCAGCACCTCGAATCTCGAATGGGTACAGGCGTTGGGCGCTGACCGGGTCATCGACTACACGCGCGAAGATTTCACCCGACGCGGCGAGACGTATGACGTTGTGTTCGACGCCGTGGGCAAGCTGCCCGCCTCGCAGGCCAAAAAGCTGCTCAAAAACTCCGGCAGCTACATCAACGTGCACCGCGATTCCGGCAGCGGCGAAAAGCTCGAAGAGCTGCACATCCTCAAAGATCTGCTGGAAGCAGGCACCATAAAACCGGTCATCGACCGGTGCTACCCGATGGACCAAATTGTTGAGGCGCACCGGTACGTTGAACAGGGGCATAAAAAAGGCAATGTCGCCATCACCATCTCGTAACGTCATGGCCTGATGGCCTTCACTGGCTGAAGCTACTACGGGGGAATACATGAAAGCAATGGTTTACACTCAATACGGATCGCCGGACGTCTTGCACCTTGAGGACGTTGCAACACCCACGCCCGCCGAGGACGAGGTGCTGGTGAAGATCTACGCCTCGTCGGTCAATGCGGCGGACTGGCATCTTCTGCACGCCAAACCGTTCCTCGCCCGCCTGGATAACGGTCTGTTCAAACCCAAACGCGCGATCCTCGGCGCAGATGCCGCCGGGCGGGTCGAGGCGGTGGGCAGCGCCGTGACGCTGTTCAAGCCGGGCGACGAGGTTTTTGGCGATCTTTTCGCTTCCCGTCACGGCGCGTTTGCCGAGTACGCCGCCGTGCCCGAACGGCTGCTCGTGCTCAAACCGGCCAACATCACCTTCGAGCAGGCTGCCGCCGTGCCTCTGGCCGGCGTCACCGCGCTGCAAGCGCTGCGCCATGCGAACGTCCAGCCCGGCGAGCGGGTGCTGGTCAACGGCGCGACGGGCGGCGTCGGCAGCTTCGCCGTGCTGATCGCCAAAGCGTATGGGGCGGAAGTCACAGGCGTGTGCAGCCCGGCCAAAATGGACACGGTGCGCTCGCTGGGCGCGGATCACGTCATCGACTACACGCAGGAAGACTTCACCCGAAACGGGCAGCAGTACGACGTCATCATCGACGTCGCGGCCAACCGTTCCGCATCCGATTACAAGCGCGCGCTGCGCTCCAAGGGGCGCTATATCTTCGTCGGGTTCTCGACGATGGGACACATGATCAGCACGACACTGCGAGGCATGTGGATCACGCGGACCAGCGATAAGAAATTCATTTTCATGGGGACGGCCAAGCCCAACCAGCCGGATCTGCTGATCCTGAGCGAGATGCTTACGGCGGGCAAGATTATGCCCTGCATCGACAGGACGTACTCGCTGAGCGAGGTTCCCGACGCGATCCGCTACATGGAGTCCCGGCGCATTCACGGCAAGGTCGTGATCCGCGTGGCGGAGGTGTAGCAAGGTCAGGTGAAGCGGTTAGGCGCGTGAAAATGGGGCGGAGCAAACTCGCCCCTTCAAAACCCCGGTTACGTGTCCCGCCGCACGATGATCGCGCGCATCACGCCGCTGTTCATCTGCGCCAGGATCAGCATCTGGTCGTCCGGCGTGCAGCCGATCAGCAGCTTGATCTCTGCGTCGCGCTTGAGGCCGTCCACAGAGCAGGAGATCGCGTTGACGCGCGTGCTGCCCTCCGATCCGCGCCACACGTCGATCTCGACGCCGTCGCTGGAAGTCGTACCGTCCAGATACCCGTAATCGACCGGATAGATCAGGGACGGGTAACGCGGGTGAGCGCTGTCTTTCGGGCGGTCGATCACGATGGGGCAGCGCGCCACAAGCTGATCGAGCGCGTCCCAGAAGTCGCCGGTGAAGTCGAGCGTAGGCAGGCCGGACAGTGTATCAGGGGTCATGGTGGCATCTCGCAGGTGTGCAAAAACAGGGGGAAGATCGCAGGGGTAATTCATGAATTACCCCTACGTGAATACAAAAAAACTACCTACCCTTCCGGCAGGGTGACCGGGGGCGTCGAGGGGCGCGGCTCCGGGACCTGCGGATGGTTGCGGATGTACGCGGCCAGCACTGGCGGCGAGATCCGCACGCCCTGCCCGCTCGGATTCTGCGTCAGCATCGACTTGTTCAGCAGTTCACGGAGCAGCGATCCGTTCTGGTCCTGCTTGCCTTCCGCCACGGCGTACATCGCCTTGATTTCCTCGGCGTTCAGGCCGCGTAACAGAGTTTCCGCTTCGGCCTGGACGTTCGGCTCGGCCACCAGCCGCCGCGCCGCCAGTTGGACCGCCTGCGCGTAATCGGGCGCTTGAAGCTGGCCGAGCTTTTCGGCGTGCATGAAGCCCGCACGCAGCAAACCCGCGAAGCCGCCCGTCGCGCGGATCAGCAGGCCGAGCGCGTAATCGTCCTTGGAGACGGTGCGCTCCTCCAACTGCTCGATCATGCGCCAAGCGTCGTCGTCGCCGTACGGCCCCACGTACACCTGATTGTCGTTGAACAGCTCAATGAACGGTTCCAGCACGGCCATGCGGTTTCCGGCGAGATAGCTCAGGCTGTTGCGCGTGAAGGTCACGAACATCACGCTGTACTTAAAGCGGTCGCGGATGCTGCGCAGCGCCACGAAGAAATAGTTGGGCATAGCTTGCAGTAGGCCCTCGAACTCGTCCATGAAGTACACGATGCGCAGCGGCGATCCCAGCAGCCGCGCCCCGCTCAGCGACGCGTCGAGGATGCTTTCCAGCCGCCGCAGCGCGAGGTGCGCGTGCAGCGAGTCCTCGAAGTCGGTCATGTCGGGATGCGCGTTCTCGAAGCGGTCCTGATAGCGCGTGATCTGGCGCTCAAGCTCAGGATTGGGCGTCTGCGTCGGTGGGGGATCGTAGACGGGGTACAACTGCGGCGTGATCGTCGTGCGGTGCACCAGCAACTCGAAGCCCGGCCACGACCGCGCGGCAATGTCGCCGGAAGCTTGAGGCAGCGACGGCAGCAGCGCGTTGGGATCGATGTTGATCGCCACCAACGGCCCCTGCTTGGCAGCCAGCGGCGCGAAGCGGTTCCACGGGCTGTTGGGATCGCTTGCGGCCAACCGCTCCTGGTCCAGAAACCGCAGCAAATTGGTTTTGCCGACGCTGGGCGGGCCGATCACCGACACGGACTGGCCCCGGTCGAGCGCCTGGACAATCGAAGACACTTCGTCGTGCCGGAAGTCGGGATGGTAATAACGAGCCTGGGCCATATCTGAATGTCCCCTCTGTGCTGCCAGTGTAAGTATCTGTAGTTTAATGGACCTCTGCGCGACTAACCACTCACCTCTTGTACCGGTCTGCACAGTTTTATGGAAGTCCGGCGTTCACGATCTACTCAATTATCTGGACTGAGGAAAGCAGTATTTTGAAGGGCCCATTTCCTTCGGGTGTATTCCAGGTGTGCTCAAAATCACCGGGCTGGTGATTGCTAGCTCTCACGAATACGCGGGTCAACCGAGGGCTGGCCACCATCACTGCAACATCAATGATCCGGTAAAACACATCCGGGCCGATATACAGGCTGCTCAGAGCAGCGGCAGGACTCAACCGGTCGCCGTGATGACCAGCGCCATGCAGCTCAATTTCCAGACTGCGCGACAACACCGTTCCCAGGCGATTTTCAGCGTCGACTACAGCCTGTTCAAGCACTGTGTTAAAAAGTTGACCGAACGTATCTCGATCCATTGATACGTGGCCCCATACAGCGGCAGCGGCGCACACATCTAGTTTAATCGAGCCGGGGACAACTCACCAGCGCGAGCCGGACGCCGTCCCTCAATAAAAAACGAAAGAATTTCGTAAAAAGAAAAATAATCTCAATAATATAGTGTATAATCCCGGTTGATGTGGTGTGCACAGTGCTCACAACCGAGGCCGTTTGCCATCACATAATGGCTTCGGTACAATCTTCCTATCGCCACTCCGCTTTTCTTCTCTGTAACGGGCGTTTAGTGAGACGACGCCTGTTTCATGCTGTCTGAGGGGTTTCAATGGCAACACCGAACAAAGAGACACTGCTTGACTGGTACCGCCAGATGGTGTTGATCCGGCGGTTTGAAGAGCGCTGCGCCGAATTGTACCAGGAAGGCCTCATCGGCGGCTTCCTGCATCTGTACATCGGCCAGGAAGCGACAGGCGTCGGGGCGGTGAGCGCGCTAACGGAGAAGGACCACATCATCACGGCTTACCGTGATCACGGGCTGGCGCTCGCGCGCGGCCTGGACCCGAACGCGATTATGGCCGAGATGCTCGGCAAGCGTACGGGCGTGAGCGGCGGTAAGGGCGGTTCGATGCACCTCGCCAACCGCGACCTGCACTTCTGGGGCGGGTACGGCATCGTCGGCGGGCATCTACCGCTGGCAGCGGGCATCGCACTGTCGATTCAGTATCAGGACCTGGACGAAGTCGTGCTGGCCTTCATGGGCGACGGCGCGACCAATATCGGCTACTTCCACGAGTCGCTGAACCTCAGCGCAGTATGGGATCTGCCGGTGGTGTGGCTGATCGAAAACAACCAGTACGGCATGGGCACGGCGGTTGACCGCGCCAGCGGCGCGACCGAGCTGGTTCGCCGCGCGATGGCCTACAGCAGCGAGAACGGGCGCGGCATGAAGATGGGTCCGCGTCTGGACGGCATGGACGTGCAGGCTGTGCACGATGGCATCAGCGAAGCGGTCGAATACGCCCGCAAGAACGGCCCGATCCTCGTGGAATCGCTGACGTACCGGCTTGAAGGCCACAGCATGGGCGATCCGCAGCGCTACCGCACCAAGGAAGAGGTCGAGTCCTACGTGGCGAGCGGCCCGATCGGGCGCTTCCGCAAGGTGCTCACCGAGAAGTACAAGAACATCGAGTCGCGCCTGGATGAAATCGATGCACAGATGCTCCAGGTTGTCGATGATGCGGTCGAGTTCGCGCGGAACAGCGACGACCCGACCTACGAAGATTTGATCAGTCACGTGTACGTGGATTGAGGCTCCGATAATGGCAGACACCCCTATTACCATCCGTGAAGCGCTCAGCGCGGCTCTGCGCGAGGAAATGCGTCGGGACGAACGCGTCTTTATCATGGGCGAAGAAGTCGGCGTGTGGGGCGGCACCTATGCCGTGACGCGCGGCTTCTTGGACGAGTTTGGCGCCAAGCGCGTGCGTGACACTCCCATCTCGGAGATGGTCATCGCCGGGGCCGCAACCGGTGCGGCGATGTACGGCCTGCGTCCCATTGCGGAGATCATGACGATCAATTTCGCCTTCCTGGCGCTGGACGCGATCATCAACCACGCCGCCAAGGTGCGTTATATGTTCAACGGCCAGTTCACCGTGCCGCTGGTGATCCGTACCACGACCGGCGGCGGCAAGCAGTTGGGCGCGACACACTCCCATGCGCCGGAAGTCATTTTCGCGCACTTCCCCGGCCTGTACGTGGGCATCCCCAGCACGGCCTACGACGCGAAGGGCATGCTCAAGGCTGCCATCCGCGACGATAACCCGGTCATGTTCGTGGAGCACAGCACCATGCTTCAGCGTCGCAGTGAAGTGCCGGACGACGACGACTTCGTGCTGCCCATCGGCAAGTCGGACGTGAAGCGCGAAGGCGACGACGTGACCATCGTGACCTTCGGCAAGGGCGTCGAGTGGTCGATCAAGGCCGCCGAGATGCTCGAAAAAGACGGCATCCAGGCCGAGATCGTGGACCTGCGTTGGCTGCGTCCGCTGGACCTGGAACCGGTCTACGAGAGCTTTAAGAAGACGAACCGCTGCGTGATCGTGGAAGAAAGCCTGCCGATGTTCAACGTCGGGGCGGAAGTAGCGGCCAAGCTTCAGGAGAACATGTTCGATTATATGGACGCGCCGATCAAGCGCGTCGCGGCGATGGACCAGCCCCTGCCCTACTCGCGGGATCTCGAGCTGATGGCCCTGCCGAGCGCGGAGAAGGTTGTCGCCGCCGTCAAGGAGTTGGTGTGATGGCTGAGCAAGTGATTATGCCCAAGCTCGGCTTCGACATGGCCGAGGGTACGCTGATCAGTTGGTCCAAGCAGCTTGGCGACAAGATCAGCAAGGGCGACGTGATTGCAGAAATCGAGACGGACAAGGCGACCATCGAGATCGAATCGCAGGTCGGCGGCACGATCCTGAAGTTCCTGGCGGAACCGGGCGCGGTGCTGCCGGTCGGCTCTCCGATCGCCTACGTGGGCGCAGAAGGTGAAGACGTGGCCGACGCGGGCGGAGCCAAGCCTGCTCAGGCCCAGGCTTCCGCCGAAGCCGCCGTCGCCGCGCCTGAGAGCGCACCGGGTGACACCAGCGGCGTGCACGAAGGCGAAGCGCGCCAGGATCAGACCGGCGCGACGCCGCAACAGCCCGCTTCCGCTGAAATTGAGCCTAAGGGCAACGGCAATTATCCCGAGGGCCTGAAGGCCAGCCCCATCGCGCGCCGCATTGCGGACGAGCGCGGGATCGACCTGCGCCGCGTCCAGGGGACCGGCCCCGGTGGTCGTATCGTGAAGAAGGACGTCGAGGACTTCCCGGTGGGTGAAGCGCCCGCCGCCCCGGTGCAGCCTACCGCAGCACCCGCAGCCGCCGCCCCTGCTGCCCCAGCCCCCGCGCCGACCTATGGCGCTGTCCCGACCGACCAGGACGTCGAGGAAATCCCGCTGGGCAAGATGCGCTCGCGCATCGGCCAGCGTATGGTCCAGAGCAAGCAGCAGGTCCCGCACTTCTACGTGACCAGCAGCATCGACGTCACCGCGCTGATGGATCTGCGCCGCCAGCTCAACGCGAGCCTGGACGACGACGCGGCGAAGATCACGGTCAACGACCTGATCGTCAAAGCAACCGCCCTGACGCTGCGCCAGTTCCCGAATCTGAACTCGCACTACTACGGCGATAAGGTCGTCAAGCACAACCGCGTCAACATCGGCATCGCGGTCGCCACACCGGACGGCGGGCTGATCAACGTCGTGGCGCAGGACGCGGACAAGACCGCGCTGGGCACGATGGCCGCCGCGAACCGCGAGATGATTGCGCGCGCGCGTGACGGCAAGATCAAGCCGGAAGACGTCGAAGGCAGCACCTTCAGCGTCAGCAATCTCGGCCCGTACGATGTGGATCACTTCATCGCGATCATCAACCCGCCGGAAGCGGGCATCCTCGCCATCGGCACGGCGCACAAGACGCCGGTCGTGCTGGCGGATGACACCATCGGCATCGGCATGATCATGAAGGCGACGATCAGCATCGACCACCGCGTCAGCAACGGCGCGGAGGGCGCGGAGTTCATGAAGGCGTTCAAGACGCTGATCGAGAACCCGATGCGACTGGTGATCTAGCCCATAGAATCACACATCCCGTAGGGGCGTATAGCCATACGCCCCTACCCAAAAACACGCTCAACCGTTAGGGGCAATTCATGAATTGCCCCTACACGTTTTAAAGCGTCGATTGGCGGCGCGGCGGGTGAGGGCTGCCACTGGTCCCCTGCCGGGCGGCATGGTATGCTCCGCATCACCGGATCGACGTGTTATCCGTGTTACAATTTACCCATTATGAATCGCCACGATTTTTTACCGCACCCGAACGGAGCATCTCTTGACCACAACCGTTGACGTGCTGGTGATCGGCGGGG
>NZ_DAISHJ010000066.1:18076-20517 GCF_036822615.1 Aggregatilinea sp.
ACCGGAGCCGCCGCCGCCTACGATGCCGCGCGGCGTGGGCTGCGCGTGCTGCTGGTCGAGCAGGGCGACCTGACGACCGGGACCTCCGGGCGCTACCACGGACTGCTGCATTCCGGCGGACGCTACGCCGTACGCGACACCGAAACTGCCCGCGAGTGCATCGACGAAAACACCATTTTGCGCCGCATCGCGCCCTTCGCCATCGAGGACACGGGCGGCCTGTTCGTCGCCACGCCCGCCGATCCGCCGGACTTCGCGCCCAGGTGGGTCGCGGGCTGCGCGCAGGCAGGCATCCGCGCCGACGCGCTGACGCCGGAGCAGGCGCGCGCCCTGGAACCGGGCCTCGCGCCGGATCTGGTCGCGGCGTACCGCGTGCCGGACGGCACGTGTGACTCGTTCGACCTGATCCACGCCTTCGCAGGCGCGGCACAGGCGCTTGGCGGCGACGTGCTAACCTATCACCGCATCGTGGCGCTGCTGCGCGAGGGCGACGCGGTAGTCGGCGCGCGGATCGCGGACGTGCACAGCGGCGCGGAACAGGTCATCCATGCGGCGTGTGTGCTCAACGCGAGCGGCGCGTGGGCGGGCGAAGTTGCGCATCTGGCCGGGCTGGACGTGCGCGTGCTGTTCGACCGGGGCGCGATGATCGCCATGAACATGCGCTGGACCAACACCGTGATCAACCGCCTGCGTCCCCCAGCGGATGGCGACATCCTCGTGCCGGTCGGCACGGTCTGCGTGCTCGGCACGACCTCCGTGCAAACCGATTTTCCGGGCGATACGCGCATCGAGCCGTGGGAGATCAGCCGCATTTTGGCCGAAGCCGACGCGGTGATGCCCGGCATCCGGCAGGGCCGCGCGCTGCGCGCCTGGGCGGGCGTGCGTCCGCTCTACGAGCCGCCCGAAGCGCATCACGACGGCGACGCTGCCGGACGGGCGCTGAAACGCACGTTTTCGGTGATCGACCACGCGCAGCGCGACGGCGTGCGCGGCCTGATCACCGTCACCGGGGCGCGCAGATCGGGACCACCGCGCGCTGCACCACCGCCGACGAGCCGCTGCCGGGGCCGCAAAAATCGCGCCACCACCAGTTGCAGGATCGCCTGCGCAGGCTGGAACACGGCGAAATGCCCGGCGACCTGATTTGTGAGTGCGAGATGGTCACGCGCCCGCAGCTCGACGCCGCCATCGCCGCGTATGGCGATCAGCCCGTCGCGCTGGACGACCTGCGGCGCGATCTGCGGCTGGGCATGGGGCCGTGCCAGGCGGGCTTTTGCAGCTACCGCGCGGCGGCGATCGTGCAGCAGGCGCAGAGCCGCACCAGCGCCGAAGCAACCGACGCCTTCGGCGCGTTCGTAGACGAGCGCTTCAAGGGCGTGCGCCCGCTGCTGTGGGGCCACCAACTGCGCCAGCTTTACCTGGACGAATCGATCTATCGCCGCACGCTGGGCCTGGATCAGCTCACCGCGCCGCGCGAACTGCAGGCCACCGAGGAAGCTGCCGATGTCCAACTCGACTGAGATCACGCCGCGCGGCACGGACGTCCTCGTGATCGGCGCAGGGCTGGCCGGACTGACAGCCGCTGCGCTCGCCGTGCGCGCGGGCGCGTCCGTGCGGCTGATCGCCAAAGGCTGGGGCCAGCAGATGATCGCGCCGGGCTGGATCAGCGTGGCGGATCACGCGGAGGGCAACGTATTGACCGCCGCCGCGCAGATAGCCGCCGACCAGCCCGATCACCCCTATGCAAAGGCCGGAAGGGACGCGATCCCTGCCGCGCTGGACGCGTTCAACGCGATCGCGGAAATGGTCGGCCTGCCCTACCAGCGCCGCGACGATGGCCGCGCGCTGCGCCTGCCGACCGCATTGGGCGCGATCCAGACGCCGCTGATCGCGCCGCGCGGGCTGGCCCAGGGTGACCTGACGGATGTCAGCGGGCCGGTGCTGCTGGTCGGCTTCAAGGGCTGGCGCGACTTTCACCCGGATCTGGCCGCGGGAAATTTACGTGCGCAGGGCATCGACGCGCGGGCCGTGCTGATCGACCCGCCGGAGTTCCGCGACAACTGGGATATGTGGCCGGGCGACTTCGCGCGGCAGATGGATAACACCAGCTTCCGGCAGATCGTCGCGGGGCAGGTCCAGCCGCACGTAAACGGCGCGGCCAAAATCGGCTTCCCCGCCGTGCTGGGCATGGATCGCTCCGGCGAGGCGCTGAACGACCTCGCGGCGGCGCTGGGCTGCCCGGTGTTCGAGATCCCGACGCTGCCGCCGAGCACGCCCGGCGTGCGGTTGAGCAGCCGCCTGCGGACGTGGCTGCTGCGCCAGCGTGCCCGCGTGCAGATCGGGCACCCGGTGGTGCGGACGCGCGTCGAGGGCGGGCGCTGCGTGGGGGTCGAGGTCGAGGGACTGGGCCACGCCACGCCGTTTCACGCCGATCAATTCAT
>NZ_DAISHJ010000066.1:20527-26267 GCF_036822615.1 Aggregatilinea sp.
CCTGGCGACGGGCGGGCTGTACGGCGGCGGGCTGCTGACCGACGATACCGGGCGCGTGTGGGAGCCGCTGTTCGATCTGCCGCTGGTCACGCCCGGCGGTGAGGGCCGCACAGACTGGTACGGCGAGCGGCTGCTGCAAGCGGGCGGCCACGCGATCCACCGGAGCGGCGTGCGCGTCGATGCGGCGCTGCGTCCCGTAGATGCGGCGGGCGCGCCGGTGCTGGACAACGTGCGTGCAGTGGGTCACCTGCTGGCGGGGTTCAATCCGCTGGCGGACGGCTGCGCGGAAGGCGTCGATCTGGTCACGGCCTATCAGGCCGTGCGCGCCGCGCTGGCGATAACGTCCACATAATAAGGTAGAGGAGTTGGCAATTCACCTCACCTCCTATGGTTGTAATTGACAGGGAATCCCATGCAAACCCTTACTCTTAAAGAAGCTCTTCTGGATTGGACAGATTGGGATCTTGCTGAACGTTACTTAGCGCAGTGTCTTGGGTTAATGACTCCCGATGTTAAGGCAAAACACGTCTTCTGGTCCAATAACCCAATTGGCAATATGTTAACTAACGTACTTGAGGAACTTACCCAACAGGGCATCCTCGAAAAGCGTGATGAGCCAGATTTCCAATTCCGTTGGAATTCCGCTTTCCACGGTTCATGGGAGTAGCTTTTGTCACGCCTTCGACTGCGCGGAAGGCGTCGATCTGGTGACGGCATAACAAACACGACCTCACCCCCGGCCCCTCTCCAATCAAGTTGGAGAGGGGAGAAAAACAGATCGATCCGTAGGGGCGGGGCTTGCTCCGCCGGTTGAGCAAAATCGGGTAGGGCAAGCCACACGCCCTACGAAAACCCATCCAGGCACAAAGCGTACCCGGCAAACAAAACGGAGGCAGTGGTGTCCAAAGAGCATTATGCACGCATCGCGGATCTGTACGATATGTTTGTCACGACCGGCGCGGATGTCGAGTTCTTCATCGACGAAGCGCGCCGCGCCGGAGGCGACGTGCTCGAACTGATGGCGGGCACGGGACGGCTTACGCTGCCGTTGGCCGAGGCGGGCATCCCGGTGACGTGTGTGGACTTCTCGCCGGAGATGCTGCGCCGCCTGCGCGAAAAGATCGACCGGCGCGGGCTGGACGCCGAGGCGCTCGAAATGGACGTGCGCGCCCTGGATCTGGGGCGGCAGTTCGCGCAGATCATCATCCCGTTCCAGGCGTTCCCCGAACTGACGGCGGAGGCCGACCAGCGGCAGGCCTTGGAGCGCATCCACGCACATCTCGCGCCCGGCGGCACGTTCATCTGCACGCTGCACAATCCGACCGTGCGCCGCGCCAGCGTCGATGGCCAGCTTCACCTCGCGGGGAGCTTCGAGGACGAGGATAACCAGTTGTTCGTGTGGCTGCTGCAGACCTATAACGCGGACTCGCGGCTGGTGGACGTGCTGGAATTTTTCGAGGAATACGATTCGCAGGGACGCATGCTCGAAAAACGCACGTCGTCGCTGCAATTTCACCTGCTGGAAAAGGCTGCGTTCGAGCGGCTTATCGCGGAAACCGGGTTCGAGCCGGTGGCGCTGTACGGCGACTATACCCACGCGCCATTTGACGAGGCCAGCAGCCCGTTTATGATCTGGGTGCTGCGGTGCGCATCTGAAGCAGGATGACGTGACGCTCACGCTCGAAAAAGTGGTCGCGTTCATCACGCGCCAGACGCCGCACGCGCCGGAGCTGCTGCTGTTCGAGCATCCCTACGCGGGCATCCAGATCCCCGCCGGGACGGTCGAACAAGGCGAAGCGCCGGAAGCTGCCGTGCTGCGGGAGGGGCGCGAGGAAACCGGGCTGATCGGGCTGCGGCTGGTGCGGGCGCTCGGTCATCGGGACGATTCGCCGCCGGAGGGCTGCGCCGCGATGGCACGATCCACGACTGTGTACGCCCGGCCCGACGCGGGTAGTTTCGGGTGGGCGCGGCTGCCGCGTGCGGCGTGGGTCCGCACGGAGCGCCACGCGGACGGCTTCACGCAGGTGAGCTACATCGAGCACGACAGTGAACCCGACCGGGAGTACATCTCGTACCAGATCACCGGCTGGGTCCCTGACGAAGCACTGACCCGGCGGCAGGTGCGCCATTTTTATCACCTGGACTATCCCGGCGATGCGCCGCCGCGCTGGACCGTGCGCACAGACAACCACCGCTTCACGTTGTTCTGGGCGCAGCTGGACGCGCTGCCACCGATCATCCCGCCACAGGATACGTGGCTGGATGTGCTGGCGCAGCAGTTTCCCGATCTGCGCCGCCGGGACGGATAACCGCACTTTCCGATCACACGAACCCAGTTTGGAGCCATCGTCCTTATGACGACCAACAGCCTGTTGACCCTGATCGAAACCACGCCGTTCACCGCCGATCACTGCGTGAAGTGCAACATCTGCACATCGGCGTGTCCCTATGCCGCCGTCGAGCCGCGCTTCCCCGGCCCCAAGACTGTCGGGCCGCAAGCGCAGCGCCTGCGCGAGCCGGGCGCGCCGTCGCCCGATCACGCCGTGGATTGGTGCTCAAGCTGCGGGATCTGCACGCTGGTGTGCCCGCACGGCGTCAAGGTGATGGAGATCAACACGCAGGCGAAGGCCAAGATCGTCGAGGACGAGGGCATGTCGCCGCGCAACTGGTTCCTCAGCCGCAACGAGCGCTGGGGGCGGTGGGGCACGCCGTTCGCGCCGCTGCTGAATTTTGCGCTGCATTCGCGCCCGCTGCGCCTGATCGCGGAAAAAGTGATGGGCGTCTCGGCGCGCGCGCCGCTGCCCGGCTGGGCGGGCTACTCCTTCCGGGGCTGGTGGAAAAAAGAGCAGAAGCGCCACCCGCAGCCCGCGCCCGCCAGCGACCGCGACCGCGTGGTGTACTTCCACGGCTGCTCGACCAACAGCTACGAGCCGCACATCGGTAAGCTGGCCGTGGCGATTTTGGAGCACATCGGGCTGCACGTCGAGATCCCGCCGCAGACCTGCTGCGGACTGCCCGCACAGTCCAACGGCGACTTCCCCGGCGCGCGCAAGTATGCCAACCGGAACATCGAGACATTTTTGCCCTACGCGCAGCGCGGCATCCCGATTGTGGGCACGTCGTCAAGCTGCATCACCGCGATCAAGGGCGATTACCAGCACGTGCTCGGGCTGGAAGACGAGGCCGCGCGCACCGTCGCGGAACATACCTTCGACTTCATGGAATTTCTGGCGGCGCTGGCCCAGGAAGGCCGACTGCCGCTGGACTTCCGCCCCATCACGCGCGAGCTGCCCTATCACGCGCCGTGCCAGCTCAAGGCGCACGGCATGGGCCGCCCCGCGCTGGACGTGCTCGACCTGATCCCCGGCCTGCGCGTGTGGGAAATCGACGCGGACTGCTGCGGCATCGCGGGCACGTACGGGTACAAGGTGGAGAAGCGCGCCATCTCGGAGGCGGTGGGCTGGAAGCTCACGCAGCAGGTGCACGAGTCGGGCAGCGATACGGTAGTGTGCGACACGGAAACGTGCCGCTGGCAGATCGCGGCGCTGACCAAAACCCGCACCATCCACCCGATCGAGCTGGTCGCTGCGGCATACGGCCTGACGGTGGACGGCTACGACCTGCCGATCCCCGCCGGAGCAGAGGTTGGCCTTAATGCTTCTGTGAAAGTCTGAAGATATCATCAATTCCGTAAATTTTCGCGCGCAAAGTATTGACACATCATCAAGTTAAAAATAACATGAGGTCAATTATCAGTTTCGCCGCGCAGGCGGAACAGAACTCAAACACGCAACTGGCTTAGGGTCGGTTGTTCGCAACAGGACAGCAGGATGGCAATCGTCATCCTGCTGTTTTTCATCCCCTGATCGATCCCCGGCGGTTCAATCGTCTTTGCCGTCGTCCTTGACCAGCTCGCGGCTGAGCACCCAGCGCAGCGACCACGCGCCGCCGGTATACGCCAGGCAGGCCACGGTCGATGTGGCGAACCAGACCGGCATCCGCCCGGTGCTGCCCGTCAGCATCAGGCTTACCAATTCTTCCATGAACGGGTTATGGCCCACCAGCATCACCGGCTCCGGCTCCAGGTGAAGCTCGCGCGCCAGCGGCTCGACCGGGTCCGCATAGGTCAACCCGGCCACCGCGATCACGCCGCCGGGCGGCGACAGCCGCTCCCCGAAGATCTCCGCCGTCTGCCGCGCACGGACGAGGCCGCTGTGCCGGATCTGCTGCACCGGCGCGCCCGCCGCCGCGATAAGCTCCGCGATCCGGACCGAATCGCGCTGGCCGCGTTTGGTCAGCGGGCGATCCTCGTCGCGCGCGTAACCTTCTTTGGCCGCTTTGCCGTGCCGGACCAGATACACCCGCGCGTCTTCAGGTCGATCGAACATGCTCACCTCCGCCCTACTTCGCCTGCATTCGCTGCCGCATGATCTCGAAGCCCAGCACCGCCGCTGCCGCCGCCGTGCCGAGCGATTGGTCGAACTCGCGCCCATAGGGGATCTGTAACAACAGGTCGGCTTGATCCAGGAACGAGCGCGTGATGCCGCGTTTCTCGCCGCCGATGACCAGGAACAATGGCCCGGTCAGATCCGCCGCGTAGAGCGGCACAGTATCTGATTTATCGTCGGCGCTGACCACCTTCAATCCGCGCTCGCGGAAAAACTGCGCCGCGTCGAGCGCCGTTTCCGCGATGGCCGTGGGGATCCACTCGGTCGCGCCTGCCGACGCCCGCGCCACCACGCCCGCCGCCGACATCCAGTTGCGCGGGCGCAGCACCAGCCCATCCGCGCCCGCCGCGTACAACGTGCGCACCGCCTGCCCGAAGTTGAACGGGTCTTCCACGCCGTCGATCATGACGATGAATGGCGCGGTGCTGCCCCGGCCCATCTCGTCCAGCGCGGCAAATTTACGCGGTCCCACGCGGGCGATCACGCCGCCGTGCGTGCTGCCGCCCGCCAGCGCGTCGATCTGCTCGGCGGACACGCGCTCGACGGGGATGCCGCGCTCCTGGGTGCGATGCTCCAGCCACGCCACGCCGCGATCCCACTTGTCGTGGCGCAGCGTGATGCCGTACACGTCGCGGCTGCTCGCCTTGATTGCGGCGCGCACCGAGACAAATCCTTCCAGAATCGCTTCGTTCTCGTTCAAAAACCTCACCCCACAGACAAACAAATTCTAGCGCGACTATGCAGGGCGTGGTGCGATGCGCCCCTACAACCATCGATCACCACCGCACCGTTTTTTTTGCCCGATTTCTTTCCGAAAAGAAAGCGGCATCCTCTGCCCTTACGGCCCGGCGACGTCGCGCAGCAGATCGGGCAGGCGCGCGGCGAACCCAGGCGGGAACGTATGGCCGTGGCCGGGGATCGTCTCGAAAACGCACGGAACCCCGCCCGCAGTGAGCATCTCGGCCAGCGTGGCAATCGGCTCGTAGCTCGGATCGCGGTCCCCGGCGACGAGATAACCGCGCAGCCCGCGTCCCTGCGCCTGCGCGATCAGCGGCTCCCACCGTTCCGGCTGGCGGGTGATCACACCGCCCGGCGCGACCGCCACGAAGCCCCGCGCCGGGATCGCCCCGGTCAGCGCGAGCCGGAGCGCCGTCTCCGCGCCCATCGAGAAGCCGCCCACGACGATCCGCGCGGGATCCACGGCATACTGCCCGCGCAGGGCGTCGAAGTGCGCGCACACTTCCCGATCGGAGCGCTCCTGATCGTCCCACACGTAGCGGTTCACACCGCCC